>NZ_KV789111.1:57821-59105 GCF_001807465.1 Actinomyces sp. HMSC08A09
TTGGCAGTCGGCGACGGTGTGGATGACGGGTGCTGCTGCCTCGGGGGTGAGACCTTTGCGCTCGTCGGTGACTAGGCCAGTGACGGACAGGGTGGTGCCGTCGAGGTCGATGGTGCCTGCGGGGCTGGCCTGTTTGGCGGCGGTGATGAGCTGGTCAAAGGGCGGGTTGCTGAACTGACCGTCGGTGTTGCTGGTGGAGGTGACCTTCCATCCGTTCATGGTGAAGGTCTTGATGGTTGGTGAGCCGGACGGGGCGGTCAGCGTGGACGGGGGTGTGGTGACGTCTGCGTAGTCGACCTCAAGGGATGACGTGTCATCGTTGCGCATGATCGTTGTGGCCTCGCCTGCTGGGGCCAGGTCGTGCTGAACGCCGGTGCGCAGTTCGGAGGCTGGGCCGCGGCAGTTGAAGTAGACGTCGATCTCGGTGCCCTTCATGTTCCAGGTGAAGATGATCCCGACGGTCACCGTGCCCCATACGCTGTTTCGTTGGGCGGCGCTGCAGGTTGAAGGCAGCATGTCGGCAGCGCTGTCCACTGGGGTGTCGGCCTTGAGATGCGCCTTGACCTCAGCCACCGAGCCAGTGTTTGAGTTGGCTCCTGCCTGCATGATTTGCGTCGACTCAACGCTTGGGTTCTTGGAGAGGCTCGTGACTGCGGCCTTGGCGACGCTTCGGGCGCCGGCGTTGCCGGGCCCCAGGCTCGGGTCCAGGCCAGCCGCCACGATGTAGAGAAACCCGCCGACCGTCACCAGAAGGAGTGCCAGGGTCACGCAGCCCAGTTTGAAGCACCCCGGCCCACGAGGAGCGCTCCGCTTCAGAGGGTGCTGCTCCACCGACGCCGACTCTACGGGCACCTCACTGGGAGCCGTCTCATCGTTGGCGCGGGTGGCGTTGCCGTCGGCGTCATTGCGTCCAATCGCCTTTTGACCCTGCACGGAAGAGACGGTGGGGGACTCTCCCTGGTCTGGATCGGTCTGCTCGTCGGGCATCGGCTGCTCCCTTGCTGACTCATTGGAGGTATTCTTCCCGATCCATTGTGGTGGCGGGGGCGTTTGGTCCGACGCTGCAGAGGCGAAGAACGAACGGTGGGTCGGCTAGAGTTCGGCGGCTTTGTTGAGGATTTCGGTGTCGCTGGGGCTGGGGGAGTCATACTTTGAGGCCCAGGTGCCGTTGTTGCAGGTGAAGGTTATCCAGTAGTCGTTGTCGCTGGAGAGTCCTTTCTGCAGTTTGCCGTTGAGCTGGAGCGTGGTCAGTTTTGCGGCTTGGCAGTCGGCGACGGCGTGGAC
>NZ_KV789112.1:0-7956 GCF_001807465.1 Actinomyces sp. HMSC08A09
GGTGTGGGACCTGGCCGGCGAGCACTCACCGACCGCCGGTGTCTCGGCAAACCGGCCGCTGGTGATCGATGTCGACGCCACCTTGGTTAATGTGCACTCAGACAAAGAGGGGGCGGCCCCGACTGTCAAGCCCCGGGTTTTGTGGAGGCTGGTTTATCTGGTTCCGGTGGTTGCCGGTTGTGATTGTTCCTGGCGGTGGTGGTCGTGGTGGGTGTCGGGCGCCCAGGCGGCTTCGTGCTCGGCGGGGGTTCGCATCCCGATGGCGGAGTGTGGCCGGGTGGTGTTGAACCAGTGGACCCACTCAGCGGTGGCGACCTCGACGGCGTCGATGTCCTCCCAAGGGCCCTGGTTGCGGATCAGCTCGGCCTTGTACAAGGAGTTCAGAGCCTCGGCCAGAGCAAAGCCGAAAGGAATCCCCCTTAGAGCCTACAGAGGCGACTGCCTTTGACCCCCTCCCGCCCGACCCCTCACCCAAGCCCTCCACAACATCCACCACGACACTAAATGAGCCAACTCAGGCGTGGGCCAGGCGTCGGGCCACCGTCCCACGGGATACTCCCTGAGCGCCGCAGGCTCAGCAGAAGGGGTCCTCGAACCCGATCGGCATGCGGCACTCCACAATGGCTCTCGTCGAGGTCAGGAGCTGACCCACCGCGGTCAGTCCCAGGGCGTCCAGGCCCAGGAAGGTCGTCAGATCAGGGCAGGCGAAGGTAGTCTCAGGCACGTCGAGGTCTCTCGTGACGGTTGTGTAGCAGCTCCCATCATCGGGAGACCTCGACCTCTACCCAAGCAACGACGCACCCACCCCACCTATGCACTTCAATAGGCTCCGGCTACAACACCCTCAAACGCGAAGAGCCACTAAATGAGCCAACTCAGGTCCCAGGTGCTCGATGACCTTGTCCCGGCGCCCTTCCTTGACCGCGATCTGCACCGCTGTCGCCCCTGAGGCTGTCTTGACCTTACGCAGAAACGGGCTCACCACCCCGACCCTACCGGCCCCTTAGTGTGCCAGCACGCCCCCAACACCACGCGACATCAACGAAAAACCCACCTCAAAACCCAGACCCCACCAAAGTGTCACGAGTCAGGTCCAGGATCGAAATCAACCACTCATGGGCTTCATTTCAACAACCCGTCCCGCTCAGGCATTTAATAGCTCACGCTCCCAGAAGGCAAGTTCAAAACGAGCATCACCGCAACCATGCCCAACTCCCATCATCGCGTCGATATATATAGGGAGCGACGACGTGGAAGCACTCCGAATCCGCTCCACCCACTCGACAACATCGGAATTGCTGATACGTGAGTCCAACTCACCTAGAACAACACCGATAGCAGGATAGTCTTGAGCGCGCACATTCTGTAACGGAGAATATGATCGAATCATCTCAGCAGCTCGCTGGTCCTCGAGAGGATTCCCGAACTCACTCCAGTCCGTCGCTACCAGGGGGAGGCCCGGATCTCTCAACACATTGTGAGGGTCAACGAACGGTTGTCGAAGCAGGCACGCCCTGAACAGACCTGGGTTTCGATTAATTGAAGAGGCCACGAGAATCGCTCCAGCCGATGCAGTCACCGCACCCAACCTGCCTTCCGCCACCCACCCCGATTCAATGGCATAACGAGCACATACATCAAAATCCATCAATGAATTAACCTTGTTGATCCCACGCCCCTGCTCATGCCACCAACTACCCATCTCACCCCCACCACGAACATGGGCATACACGATCACGACTCCCCGCTGAAGCAATTCCAGCCAGTTGTTAGTAAACGCCGGATCCAAGCAGCTTTGATAGCACCCATAAGCCACCAGCACTCCGGGAGCGCGCCCATCAGGCCGGACTTCTTCAGAGTGGACAAAGGTCATAGGGATGTCGACGCCGCCACTCCTTACATACTCCCTGGTTGCAATAAATCTCGTCGAAATGTCGGGTTCCTCCATATCAAACGGAATCTCGACGCTCTTTCCGTCAACGTATCGATAGTCAATCACTCTGATCTGACGCGTGTAGTATTCAAGAGCGACTCTGAGAGCGGAGCCATCCTCGTCAGCGTCGACAACACGAACTCCGACCAGGTCGTCAGCATCCCCGTCTGGGCCGACTATAAAAATATCGCCGGCAGAACTCATATCAATGACACCCACTTTGGGCAGGGCGTCGGCACGCATTCCGACTACAATATGATTTGACACGACATAAACATCTGTAAGCGCCGTCCCGGGCGTACCACCAAAGACTCGACTCCATTTCGCCATGCAAACACTTGCGTCAAGATCACGCTCATTAGCCCAACTGAGAATCTGAACACCTGCCGAATCTAGGTGCCTAACGAGATAACGTCGAGTTCCGTCCCGCTCATCGACCGCAAAAACACGATGGAGGAGTCCGCACGAGCGATTGATCAAAACATTTCTGATCCACGCACCATCAGCCCCAATCCTGTACTCAGCACTCTCACTCACTTCGGGAGTGGATGAAAGAGAGAATACATGACCACCGTTGGCATACACCACTATGCCGCAGCGCTTGTCATCCTCCGAATGAAGCATGATCTCGCTACCAGGGTCATCCACGTTGCGGGCCCATAATTCCGCGGGCCGCAGTGCGTCATCTAACTTCGTATAGAAGATCCAGTTCGAGTCGTCCGCCCAAGCCGCAGTGCTGCCTACGTTATCAATGCTGCACACAACGGCGGGTGAGCGGCCGGGAGCACCATCCATAACCAGCATTCTCATTCTCCCGCGCCCGATGTGCTCTATGGAGAACAGCCTTCCTGTTCGTCGATTTACTCCCAACTTCACCGAATTAACCAAGTCAGGATGAACCACCTCGTCAACCCAATCCTGAAAGTCGCCATGCATATATTTTCGAATATCGTTGTCAGAAGCGACTGAACGACAGTACAGTGTTCTCCCACCATCATACCGAGGGTAGTACCAATACTTTCCCCGTCGGACAGGTAGCGCTCGAAGGCGGGCGACCGCCAAACCATGAGTGTTCTTGACAACATCTGACGGACCGAGTTCCACACCAAGCGCCCTGTAGGAGCAAGATGTTTCACTCAGAAGAGTCTCATCCAAAGCGAGTGCGTTGGAGGCAGTCACATTCTCGTTCCTTCCGCTAGTTCAATCATGCGGCCAACATCCCTTGATTCTCGGCCATTCTCCGGTAGAACCTATTTCCGCGCAGTAGTTCGTCATGACTCCCACTCCCCACCATATGGCCATGCTGCATCACGATGATTTGATCAAATCCAATCACCTGATGCAGGTTGTGCGTAACAAGAATTACTGTTGATTTACTTGGCAAACAGTCAAGCATTCGAGTAAAGTGGGCCGCCGATACAGCATCCACACTCGACGACGGCTCATCAAGAACTAGAAGAGGACGATATCGATTAAGGAGAAAACGAGCCCACGATATCCGTTGCCGTTCACCTCCTGACAACCGTCCACCTGCATCCCCGAGATCTACATCGAGCCTAGAAACGAAGTGTTGTAAACCTACCGCCGATAGCACTGTCTGAAGATCAGAGTCAGACACGTCGGGATTGGCTAACATGAGGTTCTCCCGAAGGGTCCCACCCAATGCGATATTGCCCTGATCGACATACGCCAGATAGTTGCGATAGGCCGCTAGCTGATACTCGTTCTGCTTCTTTCCCAAGAAACGTATGACTCCAGACTGAGGGGATCGGAATCTTTCCACTAACGACAGAATCGTTGATTTTCCTGACCCGGACTGACCAACGATCGCCGTTCTCGAACCGGATTCAACGCTAAAACTGAGCGGCCCAAGCATAAAGGGTTCTGTTTCTCCGTCGTACCGGTAGGTTACCTCATTGAAACAAAGCACTCCGTTACCCGCTACAGCGTCATGAACGTCATGATACTCGTCATCCTCACTTTGCCCAATAGCGACTAGCTTGGCGTCCTCCACCGCTATCGAAAGGATCTCATCGACTCGCACTATTGCCCCCTTACCCGCTCGGTAAGCAGCAATTCCATTCATGATCTGTGAGGCGGGCGTGATCATCATGGTCAAATACATGGCAAAGGCAACGAGGCTGCCAACTGTCAATGCTCCAATCGAGACGCGGTACACTCCGATGCCAAGGCTGACAAATAACGCCACCTGAACAATAATTCCTCCCAACGGCTTGACAATTGCTTGGAGAGCAACCAATCTCATGCTTCTAGCGTAATGACTGAGAATCGAGCGAACAATTTTCGCTCCCTCCAGCGACTCGGCGTTGTAGGCCTTCAAAACAGGCAATGCCGTAATGATGCGATCAAATGCCGTCATCAACTCGCCATTAGCCTCTTGGGCATATAATGATTTACCCTCCAATGTCTTGCTCGTCAGTAGCGATAATACCGATCCGAAGCCGACACATAACAGCACTGAAATGAGCAGAGTCACATCAATCGATAGCATTCCAACGAAGGCGAACAAAAACCCGAGTACCGCAGAACAAGCCCCCACCACACCGTCGTTGAGTGCTTTTCCAACCTGCACTGAATCGTCTCCAAATCGTGCCAGAAGATCTCCTTTAGGATGATCATCAAATGATGACAATGGAACTTCACACAGATGTCGTGCCAGACGCGTGCGCACATCAGCAGTCACCGTATAAGCGATTTTCGCCCTCAAATACTCTTGCAATGCAGATAACCCAGTATAGGAAATTATTGCAGCCACCAGCAGGATGACCGAAAAAGGCTGGAGTGCCTGCAGGTTATCGAGCACTTTTTTTAAAAGAAACGGCTGAACTGCGTTGACAACACCGGCTACAATGCCGACGAGTAGCGTGCAAAGTGTCACACCTTTAACTTTTGCCAACTGGCTCAGCATGCTTGTCGTCTTCATGTCGACACATCCTTCTCTACCCGTGCGTTCCGAGTTTTGGCCCTTGAAGACCGACTAAGCGTAAGATATGTTCCTGCCAGCTGAGAAGCCAGGGCCAGGACTAGCACGGACATGTAGGCGGCGACGGTAGGAGGAGCTGCCGAGGCCAGTGCGGACAGCGGAGATGTACTATTGAGTGCTGCAAACCGAACAGCCAGCACAACAAGGGTGATCCCGATGAGTATACCTGAAACGATCTGGACGATTACAGTTTCTGTGGCGGTTGTTGCAAGAATTCCTTTAGGACTAACCCCCAAGACTCTCAACAGCCTGTATTCACGCTTCCGCGCCAAATTGGAGCCGATGGCAGACTGGATCAGACTGATCAAACTCATGACGTAGATCGTTCCGAAGATTCCGATATTGGAGCGATAGGTATTAGCATGTCGGGTTTCCGCCAAGTACTCGATGTATCCTGATTTATCAGTGACAGAACCTTTGATGCCTGCCGTGCTCATAGCAGTGCGCAGATCTTTGTCGTCTACAGCAGTAGTGAAAATAGTCGCAGAAAGACTTGTCGGGTCGGTTACAAACTGGGACGCCTGACCCCAGTCCAGAAATATGCCGCCATCATACAAAGGGTCCTTAATGACAGCCACAACATGTAGTTCGATCTGCCGACCTGAGGCACTCTGGGCCCGTACGGAATCCCCGACGTGCGCGCCACTGATGCTACTAGCGATGTCAGTGCCCTTCACCTTCTCAGCATCGCCCTCCACGACATTCTGATGCAGTAGCTCACGCAGGGCTCCGGAATCGGTGAAGTACATGGTCCGTCGAGAGGCTTCCTTATCGCCGGCTTTTACCATGTTCTTTCGCGACGCAAAACGTGCAGTGGCACCGACGGAAGAGGGCGGCAACTCTGCCACCCTGTCCGCATCATCGATGCCGGTGACGCGAGCGATCGCGGTGGCTCCGACACGTGAAGAGGCGTAGGCTGTGCGCGCCTCCTCGTCAGGTGAATTAGCCACGAGAAAGCCGCCTAGTACCCCCACGCACACGATCGCCGGCACGGCCGAACGGGCAAGACGCAATCGATCCCGACTCGCTCGTTGAGCCGCGAGCAGGCCTGGTCCCGGAGCGACCTGGCCGACCAGAAGGCCCACCGCCGACGCCCCAGCCGGGATCGCCACCGGCGCCAATGCGAACAGCGGTACCACCGCCAGAAACGGTAGAGCGAGTACGAGGTTGGACCCCAGCGTCTGAGCGTCCAGCAGAACGATGCAGGCCAAACCAGCCAGCCCGAACGTGACGCGCCAAGCGATCTGCCAAACGGACAACTTTCCTGCCAGTGAAACATCCGCATGAACCAGGTCTCCACGCGTGGCTCCACGTGCGGCGACCCAACCCGACAGGCCCGCGACCAGAGACATTGACACGGCTACGACAACGATCGGAACGGCCGTGAGAACGAAGCTTACCGAGACATCGTTGCCGAAGAAGCCGATCATCCGTAGCCCAGCGAGCAGCGCCGGTGACAACAGAGCACCGACAACTGAACACGGCAAGGCCACAACAAGCGCCATCAGCAGGCACTCCGAAAATACCATTCTAGATATACGGAACCTAGTGGCTCCCACCAAACGCATCAGCGCGAATTCTTTCTGGCGAAATGAGATCACTTGCTTAACAGCAGAAGACATCAGGAATCCGCTGGCCACGATCGCAATTCCACTGAGTAGCGACAGAATTCCCCTGATTGCAGTAAGCTGAGAGGCCACCTCCTCCGCAGACATGCTTGAGACACTCACCCGTTCAGCATCTGAAAACCCCGCAACCAGATAAACCTGAGCCGAAGCGATCACTGACGTTGCGCCGACAGTAGCCATGCACCCGGAGTACAATGCCATATGACGGCGCAGCATCCGAATCGACAAGCGCATTGTGCCAAGCATCAGCGCACCTCCAGGTCCGCAAGGCGTTCGGCAATACCTACCGGCGAAAGGCCTCTTTCTTCGCCGACAACGACACCATCGTAAAGAAATACCACGCGTGATGCCTCTGCCGCAACCATTGGATCGTGAGTCACCAACACCACAGTACTACCGTTACGGGGAAGCGTCGTCAGATTATTCATCACCTCTCGACGAGAACCACTGTCTAACGCACCAGTAGGCTCGTCAGCAAATACTACGTCGCGACTGCTTGCGAGTGCACGAGCAATGGCCACCCGCTGTCGCTGACCACCGGACAATTCTTCTGGGTATCGCTTTCCCAATCCGTCAAGACCAACTCGTGCTAGTGCCGATGCCGCGACCTCGTCATCCATACGATGTCCGTCAAATAACGCCGGCAGTTTAACATTGTCTATCGCAGTGAGGGCTTCCACCAGATTATAGGACTGGAATATGTAGCCCCACGACGATCGTCGTAACTTATCTTGCGCGGCAGCATTCATCCGCGAAAGATCGCGTCCTCTATAAATCACTCGTCCGCCTGTAGGACGAATGATCCCTGACATACAGTTCAAGAGCGTCGTCTTGCCAGAACCGGACGGCCCCATTATAGCCGTGATAGAGCCTGCCTCGAAATACAGGCTCACTCCTTGGAGCACCTCCCTGGCCTCGCCAAAATGATGACGCAGGTTATCACATTCTAGAACCATCACAATGGTTATCCCCTTCTCTTACCAAGCACGCCATAACTACTATTCGGGACAGACGTTGCCGAGCTACTCTGATTTAGAGAAAGCGACTGACTGATCGCAGGAGAACGACAACCGACCACGACACAGTTGCTATCCCACTTATAAATCCCTGGAAGGAGGGGCTGAACGCTGCAGCATACGTTCAGCCCCTCCCTCAGCAGGCGGACGGTTGTGTCAGCCGCACCAGACGCTGGCACCGCTGTTGTTGCCGTCGCACCACAGGCTAATCGACGATGCGCGCTCCGGCAGAGTGTCCGCCTGAACATCGAAAGCCTGGAGGGAAAGCAGCTCGTCCATCGCCATCCACCCCCTTTCTCAACTCGTCACAGGATGTCTAAGATCGGACGCCGGGCGCGTCAGCCACACCAGACGCTGGCACCGCTGTTGTTGCCG
>NZ_KV789112.1:7976-12155 GCF_001807465.1 Actinomyces sp. HMSC08A09
AAAGCCTGGAGGGAAAGCAGCTCGTCCATCACCATCCACCCCCTTTCTCAACTCCATCGAAAAGACGTGGAGACCAAGGTACCCATGCTGGCCATCTCCGACAGTAGCCATCAACAGATAATGCTATTCCTGCTGCACCCGTAGAATAGTCCGAAGAAAGGCAGTACGAATGATTTCCGGGAAAATAGATGGCCTCATCATCATCGACAGAGAAGGACTTCATGCGTAAAAGATTATTTAACTCCTGTTCGACAACTGACTCGCATTCGGCTCCACCAATCATCATGAGCGAAGCAGCGAGCCCCGCTTGCCCCTGAAATAGTCCTGCGCTCAGACATAAGCGTGGACCCAAAGACATTGAGATCTCTTTAATGATGTTTTTGTAGCGAGCCTGATCTACTATGGAACATGCAACCCCTATTCCGGCCGAACCTTCCGACAGGTATCCATAGTTCACTCCCGACATGTCGACGTACTGCGCGCCCTGATCGCTGGCCTTTAAATGACACACATCTCGCTCCAGGAGAGTTTCGGCACGCCGATGCCAGTCAATATTTCCAGTTCTTCTGAATGCCGCTTCGCAAGCGACTGCCACACCACACCAGCCATCGAATAGGCCAACAGCGTTCCCAGTTTCAGCTCCGCTACCATCCACATATGTGTCCGAGTCGTTCAAGGTTTCTTCGAAGTCTGCCAGCAATTCACGAATGAACCTGACGTTAATACCATATTGACACAACGACAGACATGATAGAACCGTTCCAGCCACACCACTTCGAATATTCGCATTCTTGCTTGTAAAACGATTCTGATGGCCTGCCAACGTCAGAGCGATTTCAGGCTCTCCCGCTTCAGCCATAGCTAATGCAATTCCCGGAAGTCCCCGTAGAAGCCCTTCTTCAGGCAGATCAGTTATACACATGTTCTCAGCAAGTTCAACCGCGAGTTCATGCGTATCCACTCCCAGTCTCGACAGCGCCAGAACGATTCCAGCGGTGCCAGTCTCCAAATCCCACTGCGCGGACGGACCGTCCCACAACTGCCGCGCATCACCGGGGAATATGGGCGCAGTCTTTTCTACCCGTTTTCTTGCAGCAAATATTCCCGAGATGATCTTATGCCTATACTGCTCCCACTCGTGTTGCAAAGATTGCGGACGAACCGAACTTGTGCAATTTGCACCAAGACCCAGTCTTGGCTTAGTGACCGACGAGGACAGTTCAGCACGGACATGCTCGATGAGATTCAGCACCTCTTCAGAGAACGTCTCCGATATGAAGTCGATGCGTTTTTGTTCAAGTCCAGGTGATAGAACTGAATCCAATGAAGGGGCAAACATATATAACAGCACTTGGAATAGGGAGTACGCGTCTCTTTCCCGATTACTGCATCTCCTTAGCGGCATGAACCCGGGCGTGCCTAGCACGTCTCTTGATTCGCACATGATCGGCCGTGCCCCCTCCAAATCAATGAGGCGCACAGTCAGGTCCCTTTCAATCATTATGTTCTTGGGCTGAAGGTCCATGATGGCCACACCCTCCGCATTCGCGGACTGCACGATTTTAATGAGCTGCCGGGATATCTTCAATGCATCGACTTCATACGGCTCGATGGGCTGCTCGAAAAGAAAAGGATAGTTTGAGGCTATCCAATCTTGAAGTGTTCCACCTTCGATGAAATCCTCTACAATAAATTCATGATCACTTAGTGTCAGGTAATCACGGAGACGTGGCACAAACTCCAAGTACTCCAGTTCCTTGAGCACTTCAGCTTCAGATCGTAACCGATCCTGAGATGACTCCGTTTCTGACGTGTAGCCACTATAGGCTCGCGCTTCCTTCAAAATTACTTCATGATGATCGCGTAGATCCAGTCCTCGATACACTCCACCACCGAAACTGTAGTGTATACAACCGGTCACTTTATAAGGGTAGAGCAATTCATCGGCCCCTTTTTTTAAACCATTCTTCCGAGCCTCTACCACATGTTTAATGGCATCCGGAATAGTAACGAAGTCAGGTACGGAGAACTTCATGTCGCGAGGGTCCTCAATCACCTCTCCAGAAGGTGTGATAATGCCCGTCCTTCCGTTGGACAGCGTTTTAGAGAAGTATGCGCCGTATCTGAAGAACACTGGACTCTCGGCGTAACGCGCATCCGTCAGCACATAGGGGCCGACCTTTCCTTCCAATCGTTGATCCAATTCTTCCAGCAGGGTCACAAACTGCTGTTCATTTCTTGGATAGATCGTAATAAATTTTCCTGCAGAAAGCCTGTCGGCATACTTCTTCAAGCAGCGCAAGAATTCAGGGCGATCACTCAGATGCTTGAAAGGAGTTGTGTGGCGCTCGCAAATGTCCGCAACATCGGCGAGCGTTTCTTCAGCGCCTACCGGGACCGAACTGACGTGAATTTTCCATCCATGCTGTGGGTAACTACCCCATATGTTACGAGGATATACCCGAGTCCAGGGCCCCAATCTATCGCTGATCCATCCCCGTGGCGTCGCACTGAATGCTTTACTAGGATGTGGGGGCAGGGATTCAAAGAAAAGGCTTCCCGGTTTGGCTAACTGGGCTCTTTTGGAATGATTCGTTCTGTATGCGAGTTTCAATCTTTTTCTCCGACCTAGTCAATTGCAGTACGTCGCGCGCATTTCAGCGCTAGGCGCAGAATAGGAAAATCAGATACTCGTCTCAGGGGTATCTGCTCTGGATCCAGGAATTTCTAGCAGGACACGAGATCGGACACTTCAGCGCCCAATATGCTTCTCGTGTGTGTTCCACCTTATCTCCGTGCAGTAACGACTTCGACTGAACCGGAGCGGGCGATCTCAACGACGAATAGTCAACCCTTCCAACGATGTCGCTGCAAACATCGAAGAAAAGTCACTCTCTATGAGGCGGCGATATTCTTGATCGACATAGCATACGTCGATCTATCGGCGCGTCGTTTAGTAGGTTACTCCGACCTCGGACGGCATGCAACCCGTCTATGACATTAGTCAGTGACATCCACGCCGTGGAGCATTAGCCTCGATCTTTCGTCGTCTGGTTGAGTGGGGTTGGGTGTGGCGGTCTGCCGCGTGTCGTCTCGCGGTGGTCGGGCCTTTCCGGGGGCCAGAGGGTGTTCCTTCAGGATCGTGGTGGACAGGAGGCAGGAGCCGTGTGTCTACGGAGCCGGTAGGGCCTGGAGGTGACCGAGGCCGTCAAGCAGAAGGCTGGTCCAGGGGTGGTCGGCCTTGTAGCGCAGGACGGTGCGGCGGGCGATGACGGCGGGGATGGCCATCAGCTGCAGGCGGATCGTTCGGGGCTCCCAGGCGCGGCCGGGGGTAGAGGTCATGGCGAGCAGCTGGGAGAAGGCCAGCAGGTCACAGGCCAGGGCCACGATCAGGCACCAGACCCGGTTGGCCGCAAACCCCTGCAAGGGGAAGCGGTCAAGTCCGGTGTCCTTGGCGCAGCGGATACGGTCCCCTGGCAGCGGGCCCGTAGCCGGTGGCGCACCTCGAGATCGGCGAGCTGCCCCACCCTCGTGCTGGTGGCGAAGGCGGTCAGTCGGTAGCCGCCCACGTCCTCGAAGCGCAGCTGGGCTCCCTGATGGGGCCGCTCTCGGCGCACGGTTGACCCGCATCCCCTTGGGCCAAGCGGTCAGGTCCAGCAGGTCGGTGATCTCAGCGACGTCCGCACCCTGCCTGGGCTGGCCGTCAGCGTTGTAGGCCGGGGCCCAGGCGGTCTCGGGGATGGTGCCCGTGGATCTGCGGCGTGTGCTCGGGAAGCGTGAACCCCACGCTGTAGGACACCCGTCGACGGGCCAGGAACTCAGGTGGTCTCCTTCGTGCCTCCGGCCCCGTCGATGCGCACCAGCACCTTTCTACCGGGTCTGGGGCCGAGCCCGGCCTGGTCCAGTGCCCGGCGGATGATCTCGATGTGGTCGGCGGCAGTGTTTGATCCCGCGTTTCCTGGACGCAGCATGATCGCCGCGCACTCACCGGCCCCCTGGCCGGGGCCGTGGTCGAACCACGCGGTCAGGGGGTGGTAGCCGAACCCCTTCTTGAAGGTCGGGGCCGCCCCCTCTTTGTCTGAGTGCACATTAACCAAGGTGGCGTCGACGTCGATCACCAACGGACGCTCAGCACTGATTCCAGCCGTTGGTGAGTGCTCGCCGGCCAGGTCCCACACC
>NZ_KV789113.1:0-1047 GCF_001807465.1 Actinomyces sp. HMSC08A09
GCTGGCGCTGGGGGTGGCGGCCTGCTCGGTGAAGGATGCCAAGGCTGAGGCCAGTGCGAGCGCCAGTGCCAGCGCGTCGGCGGCTATTGCTCGGGCGGAGAAGGGCATTGCTGATGCCAACGCGAGTGCGACTGCCTCCCGGGAGGCGGCCCTGACTCCTGAGCTGCGCGCCAAGCGCGATGCCGCCCTGGCTGAGCCCGCCCCGGCCAAGCCCCCGCAGCTGAACGAGGAGAGCGCTGAGGGCGCAGCAGCCAGCGTCGGCTACTTCCTCGACCTCTACCGCTACGCCTTCATGACCGGCAACACCACCGAGCTAGCAAAGATGAGCGAAGACGGTTGCAAATTCTGCCAATCAGCCATCGACAGATCTACCAGCCTGCATGCCGGCGGAGGCTGGATTGATAAATGGGAACAGAATCTCACCAACGTGACATACTACGAAAAACTAGAGGGTCGCGACTACAATCGCGTCACGGTAGTCGTAGATTACGGCCCCATGACTTCCCATCCTGGAGATGGAGGGGCAGCCAAGACATCCGCTCCGGACGAAGGAAGAAACCTTAACTTCGGCGTACGATACGTTAATGGACGCTGGTCTGTCGGTGGGGTCGAGGTAGTCAAATGACGGCGCCACGCCCTTTTGTCGTCGCCAGCCTCGCCGCGCCACTCATGTTCCCGACACTAGCCCTCGGAAACACAACCCCAGATTCCACCACTGTTGAATCTAATGTAACTGCTGGGAATACGGATACAGGAGTGGAAACCTATGGGGAGGTGACTGAAACTGTCCCTCAAGAAAGCGCGCCGGATTCTGGTGAGCCTGCGTCTCAGGGGCGTCCGGTTGTGACGGCTTCGGATCCGTCGTTGTGGGAGGAGCAGTCTCATCGGGAGTGCTCGCCTGAGAAGGACGCCTACGGGCTGGACAAGTACAGGTGCAACCTGGCCACCCTCAACCGCCCCGGCCAGCCCGACCAGCCCGCCACCGGTGGTGGTGCTCGTGCGGTCACGATCACCACTCGCCAGGCCGCCACGCTGATCGCCTCCGGC
>NZ_KV789114.1:0-1475 GCF_001807465.1 Actinomyces sp. HMSC08A09
CCGGCTCCCCTCAGGGGGACCGGCGGCCGCCGTCTTATCAGCGTATCTGCGCCGTATCTGCGCTGTATCTGCGCCCTGTATCGACGCCTCGGTGCCGCTCAGCTGCGGGGGTCGGCGTCGATGGCGCCCTGGGTGTCGTTGAAGATCAGGTTGGAGATCTCGACCTGGACCGTCTCGACGTGGGGGACGTCGTGCAGGAGGAGCGGGTCATCGGCGGAGGTCTGCAGGGCCAGCGTGCCGCAGCCGAAGAAACGGTCGGTGACGTCCTTGTCCATCTGGATGTCGGAGATCCGGGTCAGGGGCAGGTCGTGGCCGACACGGCTGATGATGCCGGAGCGGGTGATGATGCGCTTGGTGGTGATGGTGTAGGTGTGCATGTACCACTGCAGCCATGGCAGGAGCAGCAGGGGGACGCTCACGACGAGGATCACCACCCAGATCGCCACGATGCCCCAGGGCTGCCAGGTGGTGGGGGCCATGACCGAGGCGACGACGCCGACCACGAGCAGGAGGATCTCGACGACGAACCGCCACAGGAGGACCTTGATGTGGGTGTGCATGTGCCGCACCACGACCTCGTCGCGGCTCAGCAGCTTCTTCGACAGTGCCATGCCCCCATCGTGCCAGGCTGCCGGGGGTTCGCGCACCCAAGAGGGCAGGAGTACCCGCTTGAGCGTGCCTCGGGCGGGCGTCGTCACCCACTGAGCATGCTCATGCCGACCGAGGCGACGACTGGCGCGATCCCCAGGATGACGAAGGCCGGCAGGTGGCAGGCGCCCAGCGGCAGGACCAGGCGCACCGCGAGGCGCTCGGCGGCCTCCTCGTCGCGGGCGTGCCGCCCCGCGCGCAGGCTCGCCGCCGTCGCCGCCAGGAGGGCGGCCGGTGAGGCCCCGTCCTCCCAGCCGGGGCGCAGGCAGGACTCCAGGCGGGAGCGCCGTGCCCTCCACCGATCGTCCTCGGGAGCCTGCCAGGCATCCTCCCACGGGGCGCCCAGCAGCAGGGCCCGCCCCACGACCCCAAGCCCCTCCTCCTCCAGAGCCTCCCCTAAGGCGGTGAGTACCCCGGGCACCGAGGCTCCGGCGCTCAGGGCGGCGGAGGCCAGGTCCAGGACCAGGGCCTCATCGACGACGTCGCCCTCCGCCGTCGCGGCGCGGACGAGACGCCTGGTCACCAGGTGCCCCACCACCATGAGCCCGATCCCCAGCGCCCCCACGGCGCTGCCGAGACCGCCGTCGAGCAGGAGGGAGGCAGGGTCGGCGCCCACGAGCATCCCCAGCCCCAGGCCGACCACGGGCAGGCACGCCAGGAGCCGGGCAGTGGTGCGGGGCCCGGCCAGGGCGGCACGGCGGGAGGCCTCGGCGCGACCGGACTCGGCCACCCCACCGGCCACGGTCTGGAGGATGTCGGCCAGGGGCGCTCCCAAAGCGGTCGACAGGCGGCAGGAGGCGACGGCGCCCGGCACTCCGGCGGCGGTG
>NZ_KV789115.1:0-1181 GCF_001807465.1 Actinomyces sp. HMSC08A09
AGGCACCGCCAGCACCCGCCACACCACCGACCCACGACGATGGCCGGGCCGGGCGCCGGCAGCCTCCAGGGCCTCAGGGTTCTCGGGCGTGGTGACATCGGAACGGATAGGACTGAACTTCTCTGCTTTACCCATGCCTCCAGTGTCACGAGCCCGCAGGCCGACCACCCCCACCTACAGCACAGCACCCACTGTCCATATGGACAGTCCAACTTGGAACGCCTTCACTCGACACAGCCCCGATCGAGAACTGGCCAACAAACACGGCGCCACCGCGGCTCGTGGGAGCCTCGGTGGCGACTGCACCCGGACGACGGAATCGGGCACGTGGCTGGGCACACTCTGAGTCAAGCACACACGCAACCGTGAAGTGCCCGAGTCCGTTTCCGAACCCATCACTTGTGGCACAGGGAGATATCGACGGCTTCAGCGATCTTGCCGGCCTTCTCCTTGGCGGAGTTCTCCAAGTTGCTCTGGTCCGCGATGGCTGTAGGCAGGGCGGTCACGGCGACGGTGACGGCGGTGCCGTCAGGTCCGACTCCACCTCTCGTGTGATAGCCCGCGATGTCACCTCCGTGGCCCCAGGCAGTACCCCCACAGGACAGCGGAGTACCGATGAGGCCCAGCCCGTAGACTCGTCCTCCTGATCCGATATCGACGCCTTTCTTCATCTCCTGGATGCTGGCCTGGGTCAGCAGCCTGCCGTCGAAGACGGCCTGGAAGAAGGTGTTGAGCTCGCTCGGGGTCGAGACCATCGCACCAGCCGCCCACCCCCAAGTCGGATCCATCTCGGTAATATCCTCCAACTTGCCCTCACCGTTGAGGTGGTACCCCCGAGGATGGGTGCCACGAATCTTCTCCTCCCCCGGAGCCGGGAAGTAGGTGTGGGACAGCCCCAGCTTCTTGACGATGCGCTGGTCGATCTGCTCCCCCACCGGCCGCTGAGACACCCGCTCAACAAGCATCCCCAGCACGATGTAGTTCGTATTGGTGTACTTCCACTGCGTACCCGGCTCAAACTGCGCCGGCTTGCTCAGAGCACTGTCAAGGACATCTCTCGGGGTGACATAGTGGTATCGGTATTGAAAGACATCTGTCGTACCGAAAAGTGTCTCGTCGAAGTCAGGTAGGCCGCTGGTGTGCTGCAGGAGCTGACGCACCGTGATCTTCGATCCGTCAAT
>NZ_KV789116.1:0-24407 GCF_001807465.1 Actinomyces sp. HMSC08A09
CGGCCGGGGCCGCGTGGCCGCCGGTCGGGCGGCGCACGGCCTCGACCCCGGTGATGCGCCCGTCGCGCAGGCGGATGATGCGGTTAGTAGTGGCCGCTGCCTGCTCGTCGTGGGTGACCATGACAACCGTCTGACCCAGGCGCTCGCACATGCCGGCCAGGGTCTCCAGCAGGGCGGCGGCCGAGGCGGTGTCCAGCGCCCCGGTGGGCTCGTCGGCGAAGACCACCTCGGGGCGGCCCACGAGGGCGCGGGCCACGGCCACGCGCTGCTGCTGGCCGCCGGAGAGCTCGTGGGGGCGGTGGGACAGGCGGTCGCCGATGCCCAGGGTGGAGATGACGGCGTCGTACCAGTCCCGGTCCGGCTTGCGGTGGGCCAGGCGCTGGGGCAGGAGGATGTTCTCCTCGGCGCTCAGGGTGGGCAGCAGGTTGAAGGACTGGAAGATGAAGCCGAGGCGGTCGCGGCGCACGGCGGTGAGCTGCTTGTCCTTCATGCCGGACAGGTCCTGTCCGGCGATGAGGACGCTCCCGGAGGTGGGGGTGTCCAGGCCCGCCAGGCAGTGCAGGAGGGTGGACTTGCCTGACCCTGAGGGGCCCATGATGGCCACGAACTCGCCGCGTCCCACCACCAGGCTCGCCGAGTCCAGGGCGACGACCCGGGCCTCGCCCTCGCCGTAGACCTTGGTCAGACCGCGGGCCTCGACGACCCGCATCGGTGCGGAGGCGGAAGGAGTGGTGGGCGCCGTCGGCGCTCCCGGGGCGGCCGGTGTCGCCTGGGGGAGCGGCGCGGGATGGGCGGGGTGGCCGAAGGCCTGCGGCTGGGGCGGATACGTCATCTCATGACCCTTCTCGGTGGCTGACTCGAGTGGCGGGCGGAGCCGGTCGCTGGCATCGCGCTGCGTCCCGCACCGCCCTGGTGACGTGAAGAAGCCTAGAAATGGCGCCATTGCGCCGGAATGCGTCGAAGGGACGGACTGCTGCCGGCGTCTCCGCCTTTCGAGGGAGGCCCGCCGGCTGCTGGCAGTGGTGTGGCCCCTACTCACTTCGACCAAAACTTCATAATCGACCCGGCTCCGTGTCTTCTATGAAGTTTTGGTCGAAGTGGGGCGCCCTGACCCCGCCGGATCGTGTCCTGGCTCTCAGTGTGAGGTGGCCTGAAGATGTTTCGGTCCTCCCGCTGCGGCGGGCCAACCGTTAGCCTGACCCCGTGACGAATCTTCCCGCCGCCGCCCCGGCCCCCCTGCCGGGGTTCGTGCCCCGCGACCGGACGCTCCTCATGGGCGTCCTCAACGTCACCCCCGACTCCTTCTCCGACGGCGGCCGCTGGGCCGACCCCGAGGCGGCCGTCGCCCACGCCCGCGAGCTCATCGCCCAGGGCGCCGACATCATCGACATCGGCGGGGAGTCCACCCGCCCCGGCGCCCAGAGGGTCGACGCCGACACCGAGATCTCCCGAGTCCTGCCCGTAGTGCGCGCGCTCCTCGCCGACGGGGCCGGCAGTGCCGACGGGACCGGCGCCGCCGGCAGCGCCATCGTCTCGGTGGACACTATCCACGCCGCCACCGCCGAGGCCGCCATCGACGCCGGCGCCCACATCATCAACGACGTCTCCGGCGGCCTGGCCGACCCCGCCATGCACGGCCTCATCGCCCGTACCGGCGTCGTCTACGTCTGCCAGCACTGGCGCGGCGACCCTGAGACCATGGACCGGCTCACCGACTACCCCGGCGGCGTCGTCGCCGGAGTCGAGGCCGAGCTGCGTGAGCGCCTGGCCGAGCTGGACGCCGCCGGGGTGGACCGCTCCCAGGTGGTCCTGGACCCCGGCCTCGGCTTCGCCAAGACCCACGCCCAGTCCTGGGAGCTGCTGGCGGCCACCTCCCGCCTCATCGCCGACCTGGGCCGGCCCCTCCTGGTCGGTTCCTCCCGCAAGCGCTTCCTGGCCCAGGCCGCTGAGGCCGAGGCCACCCCCGTCCAGCGCGACGCCGTCACCGCCGCTACCACCGCCCTGGCCGCCGCCGCCGGCGCCTGGGCCGTCAGAGTCCACGAGGTCCCGGCCAACCGGGCCGCCGTCCGCACCGCCTCCCTCTGGAAGGAACACCAGTGAGCACCACCGTCTCCGCGACCACCGACCGGATCAGCCTCATCGGCCTGTCCGCCCGTGGCCACCACGGCGTCCTGCCCTTCGAACGCGAGGAGGGCCAGCTCTTCACGGTCGACGTCATCCTCGACCTGGGGCAGCGCGGCACCGCCGTGGCCGCCGTCACCGACTCGGTGACCGACGCCGTTGACTACTCCCGCGTGGCCAACGGCATCGTGAGCATCATCGAGGGGGAGCCGGTCAACCTCATCGAGTCCCTGGCGGACCGGATCGCCGAGCGGGTCCTGTCCTTCCCCCGCGTCGTGGCCGCCGAGGTCACCGTGCACAAGCCCGAGGCGCCCCTCGACGTCGCCTTCGAGGACGTCTCGGTGACCATCCACCGGGTGGCCGACGCCGCAGCCGGCCACGGCGGAGCCCCCGCCACCAGCCAGGCCGCCTGGGCTGCGCAGGCCGAGGCGCCGGTGGCCGTCTCCGCCCAGCCCTACGCCTCCCCCTCATCCTCGGCCTCCCCGGTGGCCGCAGCCTCCCCAGCGGCGCCCGCCTACGAGCCCCCTGCCGCCCCCGCGGCACCCGCGGCACCCATCGTCTCGGAGGTCCCCGACTTCTCGGGCGCCTCCTTCACGGGCGGCGACGCCGCTCCGGCCGCGTTGGCCTCCGAGGCCCCTATCACCCCGACTCCCTCGCCGGCCTCGCCGATGGAGGCGCCGGCTCGCTCGCCCTTCGCGGCCGCCGCGCCCTCGGTCCCCACGCCGATGCCGACCGAGCCCGGTACTCCCGGCGGGAGCGCCGAGTCGACCCAGCCGTGGGTGCCGGACTGGGCCACCGAGAGCGCGGACTCCTCCGCCTCATCGGCCCCCGCCTGGACCCCGGAGGCTCCCGAGGCCCCGGAGGCCACCGGCCTGCCCTCCGGTGAGTCCGCCGGTGAGTCTGCCGTTTCCTACTCCGCGTCGAGCGCGCTGGACGCCCCCTCGACCAGCGCCCCCACCGCTGCCTCCGCCGGCAGGACCGCCGGCGCTGACGGGTTCGTGAGCCTGGCGGCCGAGGCGCTGGGTGCGGCGCCCGCCTCCAGCGAGCCGGAGCCCAGTGCCCTCAGCTATGCCGAGGAGGTGGCTGCTGACACCTCCGCAGCGGCCTCGTCCGAACCGGGCCCCGCCGCCGACGGCCTTGCTGTTCAGCTGCCCCACGAGGGCCGCCATGTCGCCTCCTCCGAGGAGGGCGAGGACCAGTCCGCTCCCGCCGTCGAGGGCTCCGCGGACCTTCTGGGCGGCCCCGTCGCCTTCGACGAGTCCGGCTCCTACAGTGGCGCCGCCTCCAGCCAGGCCAGTGATGCTGGGGCCGCCCCCGAGGCGGCGGGCGCCGACGCGTCCGGCTTCGCCTTCCCCGCACTGGGCGGGGACGCCACCGCCTCCGGGACCGCCGGCGCCGACGGCCTCATGGGAGCCTCCTCCGTCCCGGCCTCCCAGCCCCTGGGCGAGCCCGGGCCCAGCCCCTTCGCCGTTCCCGGTGAGCTTCCCGGGGCCGCGGGCCAGGAGGGTGTGGCACCGGCCTCCTCCGAGCCCTCCTACTCCCAGCCCTCCGTCTCCGAGGACTTCTCTCAGCCCGCTGAGGGCTCGTACGCCGCGCCGTCGGCGCAGCCCGACTTCCTGGGCGCCCCCGGCGCAGCACCGGCTCCCGCCGCACCTGAGGCCCCGGCGGCTCCCGCCGCTCCGGTCGACCCGCTCTCCGAGCGGCCCACCCGCCCCGTGGGCGTCGTCTTCGGCCTGGGTGCCAACGTCGGTGGAGTCGTGGACTCCCTGCGCACGGCCGTCCAGAGCCTCAAGGCCACCGAGGGCATCGAGGTCACGCAGGTGGCGCCGCTGGCCCGCACGATCGCCGTCGTCGCCGAGGGCGCCGAGCCCCAGCCCGACTACCTCAACACGGTGGTCACGGCCATGACGACCCTCGCCCCGCGCGAGCTGCTCGAGGTCTGCCAGACCCTGGAGATCGCGGCCGGGCGCGTGCGCACCGAACCGTGGGGCGTGCGCACCCTGGACGTCGACCTCATCGAGGTCGAGGGCGTCACCTCCTCCGACCCGGCCCTGTCCCTGCCGCACCCGCGTGCCGCCGAGCGCGCCTTCGTCCTCGTGCCGTGGAGCCAGGCCGACCCCTTCGCCGAGCTGGCCGGGCGCTCCGTGTCCGAGCTCGCCGAGAACGCCCCCGACCGCGGTGGCCTGCGCTGGCTGGCCTTCGACTGGCTCGACTCCGAGTCCCTGCCGGACAAGCCCACCGGCCCCTACGTGGAGCCGCCGGTGGAGCAGGACGCCGCAGGCTCCGAGCCGGGCCTGGTCTACGACGCCACCCGGGATGAGTCCTCCGTGGCCGACGCCTCCCTGGCCGCCGACTACGCCGGCAGCATCGCCGAGGCCTCATCGGCCGCCCCGGAGCCGGCCCCCGCGCAGCCCCTCGGTGACCAGGGGCAGGCCGAGTCCTCCCCCTTCGGGCAGTTGCCTTTCGACACCTCCAACGGGGCGGGCTCCTGGGCCGAGCAGGCCCCGCAGGTCGACTCGCCCTACCAGGCGGCCTCGGCCCCCGAGGCGGCCGGACCGCAGGGCTCCTACGCCCCCGGTCTCTCAGCCGGGCCGGACGGGGTCTCCCACGGCCAGCAGGATGAGGCCGCCGGGGACGCCTGGAAGTCCCCGCTCCAGTGGAATGACGTCATCGGTGGTGGCGCCCAGGGGACAGGTCCCCGTCAGGACGTCTGATGCGGCGCACCCGCTGGACCAGCGCCGTCACCTGGTTCATCGCCGCCGCGGTGACCTCCTGGGTGGTTGGTGACCTCCTGCTGCGCCACGTCGGCTGGGTCCCGGTCCTCTCCCCCTGGGGGGCGGTGACCGCGCTGGTCATTGCGGGCATCGTCCTGGTGGCAGGTCTGGCGGTCAGGCGGCTGCGTGCGCGCGAGCGCACCTGGATCACCCCGACCGGTGCCGCCACCACGGCGGCCGCCGCCCAGGCCTCCGCCATCGTGGGGGCGGTGCTCGGCGGCGTCTACGGCGGCGGGATCATCCTGGCGCTGGTGACGCCGCGCTCGCCGGCCATGACCCACCTGGCCTGGACCTCGACCGGCTGCCTGATCGCCTGCCTCGTGTGGTGCGTCGTCGGCTTCGTCGTCGAGCAGTGGTGCTCCATCTCCGGTGACGGCGACGACGACGGCTCGGCCGGTCCTGCCGGGCGGGCCCCCGAAGGACCAGGAGCCCCCGCATGACCAGTCCCGGAACAGGTCCCGGCGCCATGCCCGGTACCGGCCCCGCCGCACCTGCTGCCCCCGCTGGCCCAGCCTCGGCACCCGTCCGCGCCGGTGAGCCGGCCACGCGACCACCCGCCGGCGCCGACCCCTTCGCCCCCGACGGCGTCGTCTTCCACCCGGTCTCCCACCGCCTCATCACCGCCCGCATCCTGGGGGTCGGTCTCCTCTGCGCCGTCGTCATCATCGGCTTCGCCATCCCCGGGGTGCTCGTCTCCTCCGGATACTTCATCCCGGCGGGGGTCTTCACAGCGCTGTTCCTCTGGCAGCTCTGGCTCATTCCGCGCCAGGTGCGGGCCATGGGCTACGCCCTGGCCGATAACCACCTCCTGTGGCGCCACGGCGTCATGTTCCGCTCCATCACCGTCACCCCCTACGGGCGCATGCAGTTCGTGGACACCTCCCAGGGGCCGCTGGCCCGCTGGCTGGGCATCGCCGAGGTCAAGCTCCACACGGCCTCGGCCAGCACCGACGCCACGATCAACGGGCTACCGGTGGCCGAGGCCGAGCGCCTGCGCCAGGTCCTGTCCCAGCGCGGTGAGGAGAGGATGGCCGGGCTGTGAGCCCCAGCTGGGAGAGCCGGCTGGAGGCCGCCCGTAAGGCAAGGACGGACGTCGCGGGGGAGAGCGGGCCCGCCGCCTCTCGGGATCTGCCCCTGCCCGAGAATGTCACCTGGCACCGGGTCAGCCTCGTCACGCCGGTGCTGGAGGGCTGGAAGATCGTCACCGGTGTCCTGGCCTTCGTCACGGTCCAGAACCTCGACGAGCTGGTGCGCGCCTACCGCTTCATCTCCGAGCACGGCTTCACCCTCGGCGGGGGGATCGGCTATTACCTGCTCGGCCTGATCGCGTTCATCGCCCTGTGGGTGGGGCTCGGGCTGCTCAGCTGGTGGCGGCGCGCCTACGCCGTGGATGCCGACGGCGTCTACCTGCGCTCGGGCATCCTCAGCCGCAAGCTGCGCACGGCCCGTCTGCCGCGCATCCAGTCGGTCGACGTCGTTCACCCCCTACTCGGGCGCATCTTCGGTCTGGGGCAGCTGACCGTCGAGGTCGCCGGGGGCCGGGACTCACGGGTCGTCATCGGATTCCTCACCACCCGCGAGCTTCAGACCCTGCGCGACCGCATCCTCGACCTGGCCGCCGGACAGATCGACCTGCCCGGCCCCGCCTCGGAGGGCGGTGCCGTCGGGGCGAGCGCAGTGGGCCGCGACACCGGCGGCATCGATAACGCCACGTCCGCCGTCAGGCCCGAGAACCTCGCGCCGGAAGGGGCCGCCGGCTCTCAGGCCGCCCCCGAGCAGCGCGCCGTGCCGATGCGGGCCTCCCATTTCCAGGAGCACCCGCTCTACAGCGTCGATGGTGCCACCCTCCTGGGGTCCCTGCTGCGCAGCTCCTCGGTCTATGTGCTCGGGCTGGCGGTCATCGGCATGCTATCGGTAGGGGTCCTCATCATCCTGGACTCCATGACCGGCGGCGAAGCGCTGACGGTCATCTCGTCCTACATCACGATCGTCATCGGGACGGCGACCATCGTGTGGAGCCAGTTCAACAGCGCCTGGAACTTCCAGGCCGCCGCCACCCCCAGCGGCATCCGCATGCGTTACGGGCTCACCTCCGATACCTCCCGCACGCTGCCGCCCGGGCGGGTCCACGGCGTCGGGATCACTCAGCCGATCCTGTGGCGCGGCAAGGACTGGTGGAAGGTGGACGTCACCGTGGCCGGTCGCGAGGACCGGTCCCAGGACGGCCAGAACCGGCAGTTCGGCAACCTGCTGCTGCCCGTGGGGGTGCGCGACACCGCCCTGCGCGCGCTGTGGCTCGTGGTCCCCGACCTGGGCGTTCCCGACCCCGACAGGCTGCTCGCCCAGGCCCTCATCGGCCGCGACGATGACGGTGTCGGTGACCCGCAGGCCCCAGCGGGCTCGGCCGAGCGCGGCTTCGTGCGCCTCAGCCGCCGCGGATGGCTCTTCCGCCCCTTGACCTGGCGGCGCGCAGCCATCGCCCTCACCGACACCTGCGTCATCATCCGCCACGGCCGCTGGCGGCGGCGAGTGGCCGTCTTCCCCTACGAACGCATCCAGTCCCTGCGCGTGCGCCAGGGGCCGCTGGCGCGCCGGCGGGGTCTGGCCTCCCTCCGACTCGACATGGTCGCCCAGGAGGTCCCCGCCTCGATCACCAACCTCGATGCCGCCGACGCCAAGGCCCTCGCGGCGCGCATCAGCCAGCGGGCGCTGCACCGGGCCCGCGCCGAGCAGCTCGACCGGTGGCTCGCGCGCGCCGTCGCCGCTACGCAGCCTGCCGGGCCCTCAGTGCGCTAGCTCCTGTTGCGTATGTCCGGGCGGAGGCCGGTTCTCGCCAGTGGCCGACATCGCGGTCGTACCTGAGGGCTCGCGTTCGAGGGGTAGAGGGTACGAACGCGAGCCCTCAGGCACGAACACGCGTACGCTTCACCTCACTTTCGCAACAGGCCCTAGCTGCGCAGGGTGTCGCGCAGGAGCAGGGCCTGCTCGGCGGTCAGGCGCCCGGTGGCCTCGCATCGCTCGGTGGTGGCCGCGGCCAGCTGCCGGTAGGAGGCGACCACGTCGTCGAGGCCCCGCCCCTGGCTGTCACGCAGCGTGGAGAGTGCCTCCAGGTGGGCGGCCACCGTTCCGGCGTCGCCCCGGGAGACCGGACCGGTCAGGCCCGCCTCGCCCTCGTGCAGGGCTCGGTCCAGGGCCGCCGTGAGCAGGGGGCCGAGCGTGGCCGCACCGTCCTCGACCCCGGCGGCCGCCAGCACCCGCACGGCCTGCGTCACCACGGTTAGCAGGTGGTTGGCACCGTGGGCGAGGGCCGCGTGGTAGGCAGGGCGTGCCGACTCCTCCAGGACGAAGGGCTCCCCGCCGAGCTCGACCACCAGCGCCTGCGCGATCGGCAGCACCGCCGCGGGCGCAGTCACAGCCATCGGGCAGCCGACGAGCCGGGCCACATCCGTGGAGAACCCGGAGAAGGTCATCGCCGGGTGGATCGCCAACGGGATCGCCCCGCAGCTCTGAGCCGGGGCGAGCACGGCGGCGCCGTAGCGCCCCGAGGTGTGGGCCACCAGCTGGCCCGGCTGCCAGCGCCCCAGGTCCGCCAAGCCCTGGACGAGCGGTTCGAGGGCGTCGTCGGGGACGGCCAATAGGACCAGCTCGGCGCGCTCGACGATCTCCTCGACCTCCAGGACCGGCACGCCGGGCAGCAGCATCTCGGCGCGCTCGCGCGACTCCTCCGAGACCGCGTGGACGCCGACGACCTGGTGCTCCACCGCCCGCAGCGCGCAGCCCAGGACCGCCCCGACGCGCCCGGCGGAGATGATGCCAACGCCCAGCCGGCCCGGCCTGCTCGGGCTAGTTGGGGCGGCCGGGACCCGGTCCGCGTTCTCGCCGCCTGTACCTGGGCCCGTGCCATTGATGTCGCTCATGCCCCGATGCTCTCATGCCTGCCACCTGCCCCGGCCTGGAGTGAGCCATCAAGGCGAATCTGTCAATTTTGGCGACTTTTCAGCCGGCCGCAGGCGGCCCGTCGTTCAAGGCGACCCCGGTGATCTGCGGAAACGTGAATCGAGATGGCTTGGTTGCTCGTATTTGGCGCGGAAAAGTCGCCACCGTGGACACTTTCACCTTCCCGCGTGGGTCACCGGCCCGGGTGGGGCGACTAGCGTGGGGCACGTGAGCACTGAACCCGCACCGACGCCTGTTCCCGCCCCCCGATCCGCCGGCGCCGCAACCGTCCTCGCCCGCAGCCGCGCCGACCTCGCCGCCGCCCTGGCCGAGGCCCCGGACCCCCGGGCGGTCGTCATGACGATGGGCGCCCTCCACGAGGGCCACTTCGACCTCGTGCGCGAGGCCGCCCGGCGCGTCGGGCCGACCGGCACCGTCGTGGTCACCATCTTCGTCAACCCCCTGCAGTTCGCCCCCACCGAGGACCTCGACGCCTACCCGCGCGACCTCGAGGGCGACCTGGCCGGACTGGCCCGCACCCTCACCGGCGCCGACGGCACCCTCGGTGTGGGACGGCTCATCGTCTTCGCCCCCACCCCGGAGGTCATCTATCCCTCCGGGCAGCCGGCGGTGCGCATCGACCCCGGCCCCATCGCCACCGTCCTGGAGGGCCGCACCCGCCCCACCCACTTCGCCGGCGTGAGCCAGGTGGTGCTCACCCTCATGCACCTGACCGCCCCGCGCTGGGCGCTGTTCGGCCGCAAGGACGCCCAGCAGCTGGCGATCATCGAGTCCATGGTGCGCGACCTCGCCGTCCCGCTGGAGATCGTGCCGGTCGACATCCGCCGCGAGAGCGACGGCCTGGCCATGAGCTCACGCAACGCCTACCTCAGCCCCGAGCAGCGCCACCAGGCCTTGGCCCTGTCCCGCGCACTCCAGGCCGGCCGGGACGCCGCCGCGCAGGTCACCGGCACCCGGCCCGACCCCGCCGCCATCCGCCAGGCCGCCCTGGCCTCCCTGGAGGCGGCCGACGGTGTTGAGATCGACTACGTGGCGCTGGTTGCCCCGGACAGCTTCGAGGACCTGGCGGGCGCCGGCCTCGGCCTGCCGCGCAGTGAGCCCGCGGGGGAGGACAAGGGGGAGGGGCTGCCCGCCGTGGGTCTGCTGGCCGTCGCCGCGCGCGTGGGCACCACCCGCCTCATCGACAACACCCTCATCGACCTGCGCCCCTGAGCAGGGCCGCTCGCCCTGAACGCCCGGCTCGCCCGGGTGCTTGCGCGGGGCCAGTCGCCGTGAACCGGGTTCGGCCCCGCGCGAGAACGCACACGCGTCCCCGAGGACGCCCCCTCGAGCGACAGACCCGGCGCCCTATGGCGTGTTCTCGAGAACCGTTGGGCCGGACCTGGCCTCGCTCAGGTCCGACCGTTCCTGTCAGGTCGCTCACCCTGTGCCGCACCGTACAGTGCGCCGGGCCCGGCGCCGTCTACGCTGTGCGGCGATGAGTTCCCGCACCCGGACGATGATGACGTCCAAGATTCACCGCGCCACCGTGACCCAGGCCGACCTCGACTACGTCGGCTCCATCACGGTGGACATCGACCTGCTCGAGGCCGCCGACCTGCTGCCCGGTGAGCGCGTCGACATCTGCAACTGCACCAACGGCAACCGCCTGTCCACCTACGTCATCCCCGGCGAGCGCGGCGCGGGCGAGATTTGCGTCAACGGTGCCGCCGCCCACCTGGTCAGCCCCGGCGATGTTGTCATCCTCATCGCCTACTCCCAGATGTCCGACGCCGAGGCCCGCACCTACCTGCCCCGGGTCGTCTTCGTCGACGAGGCCAACCGGATCGTGGAGCGGGGCACCGACCCTGGCCAGATCCCGGCCGACTCCGACGTTGCCCGCCTCCAGGGCCTGCGGCCCACCGGCATCCCCCTGGCCGAGGCCCGCGCCTGACCGCTCCACGCCTGAGCCGGGTTCCGGTCAAGGGAGAGGCTCTGGGCCCCACCTGGTTCCCGGCCGAGTACTGCGTGTCCGTGCGCCGCGGCAGGAAGGGAGAGGAAACGATGACCGGGGCCGCCGTCGTGCCCACCTGGATCTGACCGGAGGAACCGCTGCCCGGTGTGACCAGGATCGGATGTGGATCGGGCATCGTCGGGGCCCAGGGAGCGTCCGGGGAGGGCGGGCGCCGTTAGACTCCTTCACGTGACAGACGAGAGCACCCCCAGCCCCGACCCGACCGCCACCGACGCCGCCCAGTCGCGGAAGTCTGCAGACGATTCATCGGCCCAGCCCAAGCAGCCCAAGGCCGACCCGGGCCCGGGCGAGCAGTTCGAGGTCCGCGCCGGCAAGCGCGAGCGCCTGCGCAGCGAGGGCTGGGACCCCTACCCGGTCTCCGTGCCCGTCACCACCACCATCGCCGCCGTGCGCGAGGGCTACGCCCACCTCGAGGCCGGGCAGGAGACCGACGACGTCGTCGGTGTGGCCGGCCGCGTCGTCTTCCTGCGCAACACCGGACGCCTGTGCTTCGTCACCCTCCAAGACGGGGCCGGCACCACCCTGCAGGCCATGCTCTCGGCCAAGGCCCTGCCCGCCGAGGGCCACACCGCGCTCGCGGCCTTCAAGGCCGACGTCGACCTGGGCGACCACCTCTTCGTCCACGGCCGCGTCATCTCCTCGCGCCGCGGCGAGCTGTCCGTCATGGCCGAGCCGGTCCTGCGTGAGGGCGCCGAGGCCGCCTCCGCCGGGGACGACGACGTCGAGGTCCCCGCCTGGCGGATCGCCTCCAAGGCGCTGCGCCCCCTGCCCAAGACCTGGACCAACGAGGCCGGCGAGGCGGTGACCCTCTCGGAGGAGCAGCGCGTGCGTCGTCGTGAGCTCGACCTGCTCACCCGGCCCGCCGCCCGCGACATGGTGCGCACCCGCGCCGCCGTCGTGCGCTCCATCCGCGAGAACTTCTTCCGCCGCGACTACTTGGAGCTGGAGACCCCCATGCTGCAGGTCATTCACGGCGGGGCGGCCGCGCGCCCGTTCATCACCCACATGAACGCCTTCGACATGGATCTCTACCTGCGCATCGCCACGGAGATCTACCTCAAGCGCGCCGTGGTCGGCGGCGTCGACCGCGTCTTCGAGATCAACCGCAACTTCCGCAACGAGGGCGCCGACTCCTCCCACTCCCCGGAGTTCACGGCCCTGGAGGCCTACGAGGCCTACTCCGACTACGACGGCATGGCCGAGCTGACCCGCAACCTCGTCCAGCAGGCGGCCCGGGACGCCTTCGACCTGCCCGAGGGCGGGGAGGTCGTCACGTTGGCCGACGGCACCGAGTACGACCTGTCGGGCGAGTGGGACAAGATCGACCTCTACACCTCCGTCTCTGAGGCCCTCGGTGAGGAGATCACCGTGGAGACCCCGCGCGAGCAGCTGGTCGCCTACGCCGAGAAGATCGGCCTGGAGATCGACGACTATGCCGTGGCCGGCAAGGTCGTGGAGGACATCTTCGAGGAGCTCGTCGGCAACAAGCTGTGGGCGCCCACCTTCGTCTACGACTTCCCCGAGGACACCTCGCCGCTGACCCGCTACCACCGCAGCAAGCCGGGCTTGACCGAGAAGTGGGACCTCTATGTGCGCGGCTTCGAGACCGCCACCGCCTACTCCGAGCTCGCCGATCCCGTGGTCCAGCGCGAGCGCTTCGAGGCCCAGGCGCTGGCGGCCGCCAAGGGCGACCCCGAGGCCATGATCCTGGACGAGGACTTCCTGGTGGCCATGGAGCAGGGCTTCCCGCCCAGCGGCGGCATGGGCATGGGCATCGACCGCCTCCTCATGGTGCTCACCGGCCAGGGCATCCGCGAGACCATCACCTTCCCGCTGGTCAAGCGGGGCTGAACCGTACTCCGCCTCCGCGGCCATAGCGCCGGTCGGTCACTGCCTCCGAGCAGGCAGTAACCGACCGGCGCTTTGTCATGGCAGCCCGGCGGCTCTCAACCTCGGCGCTCGAATGGTGAGATCAGGGCTATGAGCTTTGAGTTTTGGGAAAAAACTTCCCAAAACGAGTTGTTCGCACTAGGGTGGCGGTATGTTGCTGGACTTCACCGTGGCGAACTACTGCTGCTACGCAGAGGAGGTGACCCTCGATCTCACTCGGAGGTCGCTCAAGACTCTGACGCCGCGCGGCGGCTCCTCCTGGCGGGAGCAGACGTGGCGTGTGGCGGCGATCTTCGGCGCTAACGCTTCAGGCAAGTCGACCCTCCTGGATGCGCTTGACTGCCTCCACCACGCCATCGGGGGGCAGCGGGACATCCTGCACCAGCCCTTCAGTCTCGATCGCAACCACGCGGTACAGCCGTCCCGCTTCACCGTCGGCTTTACTCACGAGGACGAGCGCTACAGCTACAGCGTCGAGGCGCATCGCTGGGGCATTTCGCGCGAGGAGCTCTGGGCGGCGGGGCAGCGCTGGCGCAAGGTCTTCGTGCGCACCCAGGGGCCCGAGGATGACAAGCCTACGATCGAGGCTGGTGCCACCCTCAAGGGCGCCACGACCGAGGTCGGTCGGATTACGACGCCCAAGGACCTCTTTCTCGCCGTGGCTCTGAGGTACGAGCACGCCGCGCTCGCCCCGATCGCGCGCAGCCTGCGAGCCATGCGCTTCATCCACCACAGTGATGAGGAGCGCAGTTCGCGTCTGCGGTGGGGGATGAGCCGGCTAGCTGAGTCCCCTGAGCAGTGGACTGGCATTGCGAACTCCATTGCTCAGGCCGCCGACCTGGGCATCGTCGGACTCGAGCTCGAGGAGCAGGAGGTTCCGCAGGAAATGCTTGAGCTCCTGCGTCGCCTTCCCTGGAGCGAGGACGAGGAGGCTGAGGTTCCCGCCGAGGTGCTCAAGGAGCTCCAGCGTCACCTCGTCCTTCACCACCGCGGCGCGGACGGTAAGGACTACCGGTTAGCGAGCAGCCAGCAGAGTCAAGGAACCCTTACCTGGCTGGCAACGGTCGGTCCCGCCATGGACGCCTTGCGACTGGGGCAGGTGCTGTGCATTGACGAGCTCGATGCGAGCCTCCATCCGACGCTGACCGCCACGTTGGTGGACATGTTCAAGGATCCAGACCTCAATACTCGGGGCGCCCAGATCGTCTTCACAACCCATGACACGGCGCTCCTGGACAACTCTCCCGTCCAGCTCCTGGAGGCGGGCGAGGTGTGGATGACGGAGAAGTCCCCCTTCGGTGCCAGTGAGCTCTTCTCGCTTGCGGACTTCTCCTCCAACCGCAAGGGCACGAACAAGCAGCGCCGCTATCTCGCCGGTGCTTTTGGTGCTATCCCTCGGGTGGACACCTCCAGCCTCCGCCGGTACCTCTCAACGCCGGCAGGGGCGAAGTGAGATGACACCACCGAGAAGGAAGCAGCGCAGTCAACGAGCCGAACTGTGTACCGTTCTCTTCGTGACTAACGGGCGGGTCACCGAGTACGCCTATCTGAGTCAGCTCTGCCGACGTGTGGGCCATGGCAGGATTTCAGCCCAAGTGAAGGTCATCGAGGGTGATCCGCTCACCGTCATCAAGGAGCTCAGCGGGCCTCGGTCAGATCTTAGCGACTACAGGGAGGTGTGGGTCGTCGTCGACCATGATGGTCAGGATCGTCATGACTTCCTGGCCGCATGCCGAAGGCTGAGTAGCAAGCGGACCGTTGTTCACGGCGTTGTCTCTGTACCGTGCTTTGAGGTCTGGCTCAACGCCCACTACGCCCCCGTGAAGAACTATCGGAACCAGGCTGATGCGCAGACGCATTACCGGGAGCTGACGGGCCTGAGCAGTAAGGACGCGAAGATGCTGCCGGACGACTTCCCCTGGGGCAGGGGTGCGCAGGCCGCGGGCAGGTGCCATCTGCCGACGGACAGTCTCCCGGAGACTGATACTCAAGGGCCTTGTCCATCGACAACGATGCCCCATCTGCTCTGCAGCCTCGGACTTCTCAGCGCTGACGAGCTTTAGAACCCGGTCGTCCCCAGCCGACGCTGGGCGGACTCGAGCTCGGCGCGAAGGTAGGCGTTCTCCTGCTGGAGCTGGGCGATGTACTGGTCGCGTTGCGCAATCGCCTCGGCGTACTGGGCATCACCGGTTCCGTCGGCGGCGCCCGGGGTGTACCCGGTCTGGGCTGGGCTCATCCCGTAGGTTCCGCTGCCGTACGCCCCGCCATAGGCAGCGCCGGCTCCGGCACCGGGCTGGCCGGCGAAGGAACTGGTGCGCGCCTGCGCCTCAAGGGCCTCCATGGTTGCAAGCACCTGGACGAGGAAGGCATCAACCTGGTCCATGCGGTAACCCGACCACCGGGTAGTCGAGAACCGGATGTTCCTGACGCCCTCGGCGGTCAGCAGGATCTCGGCCTTCCGGTGCGAGGGGCCCGAAGATTCCTGTGACGTGCCGAGTCGCTCCTCGAACTCCCGTATCGTGGTGGTCACGTCGTCGAGGAAGACGTCGACTTCATCCTGTTTGTAGCCCTCCTTGAATGAGGAGACCTCGAACTTCACGGTGAGAACATCGTCGGCTGTCAGCAGCGTCATGCGCGTTTACTCCTTGTTGTCGCATTCTGTGCGTGATCCTGATCCGTGACCCGCAGCCCCAGGTGCTGCGCCAGGAGTGGCGCAAGCTCGCTGAGCTGCCCGCTGCTGACGGTCGCCCCGGCCAGGGAACCGACACCGTTGACTGTTCTCATCTCCAGTCCGCGCAGGTCAACGTCGCTCAGACTCCCGCCGTGCAGGCGCAGCGTGCCCACCTGGCAGTCCTCGAAGCGGACCCGCTGGGCGTCGATGCCGCTCAGGTCCAGCTCGTCGATCCGAGTGGCCCGGATGAGGAGGTCGCGCACAGTGGTTCCGGCGAGGTTGGTGAAGCCCAGGCGGCAGTCCTCCATGAGGAGCGACTCGACATCGGCGTCGTAGAGCTCCCAGGCCCCGATACGGGAGTCGACCAGTTCCACCGTGCGCCAGGTGGAGCGCGGGCTATGAAGATAGGTGGCGCTCAGGCGCTCCAGGCGGCAGTCGACCAGCCGCGCCGCGGCCAGGTCGGTGTCATTGGCGAAGACCTCCGAGAACCGGCAGCTGAGCAGCGTGAGTGCCGACAGGTCGCCGCCGCTCAGGTCTGCCTCGACCAGCTCCAGGTCCTCGACCATCTCGCCGGCGGTGAGCTCATCGGCCTCGCCGTCGCGCAGGCGACTGAGGTCCAGTGCCGTGAGGGCCGGCGGCCTCGGGCAGGCCGCGGCGGAGGAGCCTGCGGCCGTGTCGGTCCGTCCTGCGGTCATGGTCCTGTTCTATCGCAGATCGGCTCCGGGCACCGGGGGTTGTTCTCCCCGGTGCCCGGGTGCGCAGGAGGGGTAGGTGTCCATATCGGACACAAAGGAGCTCGCAGGCCGTCACTCCGTCGAGAAGAACCGCGGAATCATGCGGTTTCCTTTTCTGCGACTGAGGCTGATCGCGGCCTTTGTCACCGATTTGGACACGTCGGTGCGTTCCTACTCGAATCGGACGGTGGTGCCGGCCAGCATGCGCCGGCCGTAGCGGGCGCTGGCCAGGGTCGCCACCACCACCAGCGCCAGGCACGCCCCCAGCGCCAGCCAGTAGCCGCCGCCCGGCCAGCTGATGTGGCGCCCCGACACCCCGCCGACCAGTGCCCATGCGGTCAGCCATCCCAGACCGATGCTCATGGCCAGGGCGGTGACCGCCGGCAGCATCGTCTCGTAGGACACCATGGAGCGCAGCGTCGCCGCCGGCATGCCGACCAGCCGTAGCAGACCCAGGACCCGCCGGCGCCCCAGCAGCGCCGCCACCGTCGAGACCCCCAGCGAGACCGCGGAGATGCCCGCGGCGATGAGGATGCCGATGTAGCCCAGCTGGGCGAACTGGTTCTCCATGGCGGTGTCCTGGAGGGCCTGGATCGAGCTGGGTGAGGTCGGGGCGGTCCCCAGGGCCAGGCCCGAGGTGGCCAGAGCGGTGCGGGCTCGCTCGACGGCCCCGGGGCTGGCCGGGTCGGTGCCCACCAGGACGATGGGCGCGCCGTGCTCACGGGCACTCGCCAGCTCCTCGGCGCTGACCGGCGACGGCGAGGCCGCCGCGTTCTCGTACAGCCAGCGGGTGCTGATGCTCACCGCGCCATCCGGGGACGCCACGTGCGGCGCCCCGAGGGCCTCGGCCTTGTCGGCCTCGAGGATGACGCGGCTGTCCTGCTTGCTTCCCCCGCTGATCCTCCCCACGGCGACCGTCGTCACCCCGGGCACAGCGGCGAGCTGGTCGACGGCGCTGTTCAGGGCGCCCTCGTCGCTGATCGCCGGGGTCGCCTCGAGCGACGTGGGGCTCAGGTGCCCGCCACCCTGGGTGACGTCACGGGTCCCGGCAGCAACGGTGATGGCGACGGCGAACACCGTCATGGCGTAGACGGCGACGACCACGCCCGCCACCGCCCGGAAGACCGCCCGGGGGTGCTGAGTGATCCGGTTGAAGCCGATGACCTGCGCCGCGGAATGGGCCAGGGCCCTGCCGCCTCGCGCTACCCACCAGGTCAGGACCGGCCCGGCCCACAGCAGCCCCAGCATCGTGCACAGGAAGGAGACCGGCAGCAGGTAGATGGTCAGATCGGAATTCTGGTGGGCCACCGTCGGGGTGCTGACCAGCCCCGCGGTCCCCAGGATCACGGGCACCAGAGAGATGAGGCGGGGGCGGCGCTCAGCGCGCTCGCGGGAGCCGCCCAGCGGCCCGAGGTCGGCCCGTCGCGTGCGCCACCAGGCCACGGCTGCCGCCCCCGCCGTGGTCACGACGACGGCGAGGACCGCGTTGACCGGTGAGCGCAGCAGGTCGGAGTAGTAGAAGCGACTCGACTTCAGCGTGATCTGCGCGGCCAGTGGGATCAGGGCAAGGTAGAGGGCCACGCCCGCCAGGGCGCCGACGAAGGTGGTCGCCCCGATCTCCAGGGCCGCGGTGCGGGCGACCTGCTGGGGCGTGGCCCCGATGAGGCGCAGTGTGGCGAAGCGCTCGGCCCGCTGTGCCGCCCCCAGATCCGTGACGATCCCGACGAGCAGCAGCGCGGGTACGAGCACCGCGATGGCGCCGACGATCGTGGCGATCCGGTACGCCTCGTTCTCGTAGGGGATGCCCTGGAAGGAGGTGACCACCTGGGGCGGGATGTAGAACTCGGAGGCGGCCACGGTCCCCAGGTCCGTCCCGACGATGGCCACCAGCGAGTCCGGTCCCTCGACGGCCTCGGGGGACAGGACCCCTACCTGCTTGCCGTAGCGGTCGCCGAGCTGGTCGGCGGGTAGGGATGCGATGCGCTTGGCCAGGGCAGGGGAGGCCAGGTACTCGCCCGGCTTGGGGACGATGTCGGAGCCCGGGATCTTCACCGAGGTGGTGCCCGACTTCGGCAAGGCCACCCTCAGCACGGTGATCGCCTGGTTGCCGACGACGTCGAAGTTGCTGGCGACGGCCAGCTCGCCGGCGGTGAGGGTGTGGTCGGGCCGGAGGTCGGTGTGGTTCGACTGCCCTGGGATGCCGGGTATGAGGGCGGTGGACGCCCAGCTCGAGCGCATGCTGCGCTCGGGGAAGGCCTGGGCGGCGGCCAGCAGCATGAGGAACAGGGTCACCCCCACCATGACGCCGGCGACGATCCCGGCCAGACGGCGCCGGGCGGAGCGGTCGTTGGCGACGAGCAGCCGGGTCAGGGCGATGCGGCTCATGACCGGCTCCTCTCACTGCCCGGGCTTTCCGGCTCGGCGTGCCCCGGCCGGCTCGGGCCGGCTGCGGGGTGCGTGGCCCCGGGACTGATGCGGCCGTCGCGCACGGTGACCTCCCGGTCGGCGTAGGCTGCGACGCGCGCGTCATGGGTGATGATGACCAGGGCGGCGCCTCGGGAGTGCACCGAGTTCAGGAGCACCTCCATGGTCCGCTCGGCGGCCAGGGAGTCCAGGGAGCCGGTGGGCTCGTCGGCGAAGAGCAGACGCGGGTTGGTCACCAGTGCTCGCGCGACGGCGGCCCGCTGCGCCTGCCCGCCCGAGAGCTGGGTGGGGCGCTTGTCCAGGTGCTCGCTGAGCCCCAGCTCGCCCAGGGTCTCGCGGGCCTGGGCCAGCGCCCGCCGGCGCGGGGTGCCCGCCAGGAGCAGGGGGATGGTGACGTTGTCCAAGGCGGAGAGGTCCGGCAGGAGCTGACCGAACTGGAAGATGAAGCCGAACTCTTTCAGGCGCAGGCGGCTGCGGGCCGCCTCGTCGAGGGCCGCGATGTCCTGTGTCGTGTCGGCTCCGTGGTAGTCGACGCGCCCGGTGTCGGGCACGAGGACCCCGGCCATGACGTGCAGGAGGGTGGACTTCCCCGAGCCCGACGGGCCGGTGACGGCCAGGACCTCACCGGCCGCGACATCCAGGTCGACGCCGCGCAGCGCGTGGGTCTGCCCGAAGCTCATCTCCAGGCCGCGGGCGCGCATGATGACCTCGCCCGGCAGGCCGGCCTGGCCCTGACCGGGTGCGGTGGTGACTCCAGTGGTGACGGCGGTGGTGACAGGGGTGGCGTTCATGAGCGCACCTCCTCACGCAGCTCGCTCAGGCGGGCCGCGGTGGTCTCCATCCAGCGCAGGTCGGCCTCGATGTGGAACAGGGCGTGGTCGGCCAGCAGCACCGTGCGCAGGTCTCCGTCCTGCTTGAGGCGGGTCAGCTCGCGCATACGCGCCATGTGCTCGGCGCGCTGAAGGTCGAGGAGGCGTCCGGCGTCGTCGTCGAGCATGAGGGCGATGACGGTCTTGGCGAAGATGTCGGCCTGGACGTCGCCGGCCGGGGTGACCGGGGTCAGCAGCCACTGCTCGACGCTCTGGCGCCCGGCGTCGGTGACCTCGTAGCGCTTGCGCTCCGGGCCGGCTCCGGGCTCGGTCTCGATCTGAGTGATGAGCCCGTCGCGCACCAGGCGGGCGAGCGTGGCGTAGACCTGGCCATAGGCCAGCGGCTTGGAGGCGGCGAACCAGTGGTCCCAGGAGCGTTTGAGGTCGTATCCGTGCCCAGGCCCGGCGCTGAGCAGCCCAAGAAGAGTGAGTTTCGATTCCATGGCCGCGACTATACGCTGAGTGTATACGCGCACGACATACTCCGTGAGGAGGATATGCACGAGCATGTCCTTGCTATTGGGTGGGGGTGTCGCGGCGAATAAACCAACAGGCCAGCCTGTGTTTGACAGGTCCTGGCCGGCATCTTAGGTTAGGTTAGGTTGACCTTTGTACTTCAGGTGTGGGGAGAGTAGATGCCGATCGGGGTCCTCAGGGCCGTTGTCGCCCCCGTTCTCAGACAGTGGCGGAGGTGAGTGCTCGCGTGATCGCACGCCGCCCGGCCATCCTCCTGACCGCGGCCATCCTGCTGGCCCTGTGCGTCCTGGCCTCCCTGTTCGTCGGCTCCTCCAGGATCCCCGCCGGCCAGGTCGCCCACTACCTGCTCCACCCCGACGCCTCCAACATCTCCTACAACATCAACGTCCTGCGTGTGCAGCGCACCATCATGGGCGTGCTCGTGGGCGCCGCTCTGGCGGTGGCCGGCGCGGTGATGCAGGCCGTCACCCGCAACCCCCTGGCCGAGCCCGGGCTGCTCGGTGTCAACGCCGGCGCCTCGCTGGGCATCGTCCTGGGAACCGCCGTGCTCGGCGTGCTCCCGATCTCCGACCAGCTGGCCCTGGCCGCTGGAGGAGCCCTGGTGGCGACCGCACTGGTCCAGGTCATCGGCATGATTGGCGCCTCGAGCTCCTCGCCGGTGCGCCTGGTGCTCATCGGTGTCGCCTTCTCGGCCTTCGCCGGGGCGGTCATCCGGGGCGTCGTCCTGACGATGCCGAACCTGTTCCGCACCTTCATCGACTGGGAGGTCGGCTCCCTGACCCGCACCGACATCCCCCTGCTGCCCGTGGCGGCCCTCGTGGTGGCGGGGACCGGTGCGGCCATCCTGCTGGCCGGCGCCCTGGACAACATCGCCCTGGGTGACGACGTCGCAGCCGCGCTGGGCACCCGGGTCGCCCTCGTACGGGGCCTGAGCCTGGTGGTCGTCACGGTCCTGTGCGCCACCGCCACGACGGTGGCCGGCCCCATCGGGTTCGTTGGGCTCATGGCGCCGCTGACGGCCTCCTGGCTCATGGGACCCCATCGGGGCTGGATCGTGGCCCTGTGTGCGCTGGGCGGTCCCGTCGTCGTCCTGGCCGCCGACGTCCTGGGGCGCGTCCTGGCCCGTCCCGGTGAGATGCAGGTCGGTCTGCTGACGGCCTTCGTCGGCTCACCCGTCCTGCTGCTCATGGTCCTGCGGATGAAGGACCGGGCCTCATGAGGGGAATCAGGCTGAACCGGGCCGCTGCTCCGGTGCGTCCTGCCGCCGGCACCGGCCCGCGGCGCAGCCTCCACGTGGGGGTCGATGCCGGACGCCTGTGGATCGTCGTCGGCCGCTGGTCGGTGCTCATCGCCCCGAGCCATGTCATCGTCGGCCTCATGCTGCTGGCGCTCAGCCTCGCCGTGGCCGTGGTCTCCCTGCGGTTAGGGAAGTTCCCCGTCACCACCCAGGAGGTCATCGATGCGCTCCAGGGGCAGGGGCGCAAGATCGTCCAGGTCGTCGTCGTGAAGTGGAAGCTGCCCCGGATCGTGCTGGGGCTCGTGGCGGGCCTGGCCCTGGGCGTGGCCGGCGCCCTCTTCCAGACCATCACCCGCAACCCCTTGGGCTCGCCCGACCTCATCGGTTTCAGCACGGGCGCGCAGACCGGGATCCTCGTCAGCATCCTCCTCCTGCCCGGCTCCATGCTCTCGGCCTCCCTGGCCTCCTTCATCGGCGGGGCCGCCGTCGGCACGGTGACCTACCTCGTCTCCCTGCGCGGCGGGTTCACCGGCCTGCGCTTCATCCTCGTGGGGATCGCCATCAGCTCCATGCTCGTCTCCGTCAACCGCTGGCTGCTGGTGCGGGTCGACGACGACGAGGGCCTGGGCGCCCTCAAGGCCATCACCGGCACCCTCGGGGCCGCCCGGTGGCCGGTGGTGGCCCCGACCTGCCTGGCCATCGGGGTCACCGTCGCCCTCGTCCTGCTGGCCTCCCGCCACCTGCAGGTCCTGTCCCTGGGGGAGCAGGTGGCCACCATCCTGGGCAGCCCCACCCGCCGAGCCAGCGCCGTCCTCATCCTGCTGGGCACCGTGCTGGTGGCGGTGGTGACGATGGCGGCCGGCCCCATCGGCTTCGTGGCCCTCGTGGCGCCCCACCTGGCCCGTCTCCTCACCGGCTCCCCGCAGTCCCCGCTGCTCGTGAGCGGCCTGACCGGGAGCCTTCTGCTGGTGGGTGCCGACCTGCTCAGCCAGCTCGTGCTCGAGTCGATGCCCGTGAGCGTGGTGACCAACGCCGTCGGCGGCCTCTACCTCATGGTGGCGCTGACCGTGGCAGCGCGCGGAAGGAGATCCCTGTGACCGACCTGCCCCCCACTGAGCCGAACACTGCCGCCGGACCGGCCGTCCCCGGAGCTCGCCTGGCCGCTCGCGGCGCGACCATCGCCTACGAGCGCCACGTGGTCTCCCGCAACCTCGACGTCGACATCCCCGCCGGCGTCTTCACCGCCATCGTGGGGCCCAACGCCTGCGGGAAGTCCACGCTGCTGCGAGCCCTGGCTCGGTTGCACCGGCCCGCCCGAGGAGCGGTACTCCTCGACGGCGCCGACATCGTCCGCTTGGGCACCAAGGAGGTCGCCCGCCGGGTCGGCTTGCTGCCTCAGAGCGCCACCGTGCCCGGCGGCATGCTGGTGCGCGACCTCGTGGCCCGCGGTCGCTTCCCCCACCAGGGCCTGTTCCGCCAGTGGTCGCAGCAGGACAGGCAGGCCGTTGAGGAGGCCATGGAGATGGTGGGGGTTACCGAGCTGGCCGCCCGCCCCGTCGACGAGCTCAGCGGTGGCCAGCGCCAGCGCGTGTGGATCGCCCTGGCCCTGGCCCAGGGCACCGAGACGATCCTGCTCGATGAGCCCACCACCTTCCTCGACCTGGCCCACCAGGTCGACATCCTCCAGCTGTGCCGGCGTCTCAATGCCGACGGCCGCACGGTGGTGGCCGTCCTGCACGACCTCAACCAGGCGGCGCGCTGCGCCGAGCACATGATCGTCATGCACGAGGGCCGGGTCCGCACCACCGGCTCCCCACGCGCGATCCTCACCGAGGACCTCGTTGAGGAGGTCTTCGGCCTGGCGGCCGTCATCGCCCCCGACCCGGTGGCCGGCACCCCCATGGTGGTGCCCCGTCACCTGGGCGCGGTCGTGCCGGCCGGCCCTGACCCTGCCGGGACCCGCTCCGCTCCCACCGACTCCACCGGAGGTCCGGCCCCACAGTCTTCTGCCGATCCCGCCTCGGCAGGAACCAGCCCGACTGCTCGTTCCCAGCAGGACGGACAAGAAAGGAACACAGATAGATGAACGCATCCTCGCGGCGCTCCAGCCGCCTGAGGCAGGGCCTCCTCGCCGTGGCGGCCATGGTGCTGAGCACCGGCCTGGTGGCCTGCGGCTCCTCCAACAGCTCGACCTCCGCCTCCACCGCCGCCGGCTCCGCAGGGGCCTCCGGGGCGGCCTCAGCCGGGGCCTCCGGCGCCGCCTCGGCCGCGGCCTCCCCCAAGGTCACCTGGCCGGTCACCATCAAGGGGGACGACGGCGTCGACGTCGAGATCAAGGCCGAGCCCAAGAGCATCGTGTCCACCTCCGTGACCCTGACCGGATCGCTCCTGGCCCTCGACGCCCCGGTGGTCGCCTCGACGCCGGCCAAGAAGAAGGATGAGAAGACCGACGACAACGGCTTCTTCACCCAGTGGTCCAAGCAGGCCACCGACAAGGGCGTCAAGGCCATCGACGGCACCGAGGACAACCTCGCCCAGACGGTCGCGGGCAGCAACCCCGACCTCATCATCGTGGCCAAGACGGGACAGGACTCGGCCGCCAAGGTCGTCGAGAGCCTGCGCCAGCTCGAGGTGCCCGTCCTCGTCATCGACTACGGCTCGCACTCCTGGCAGGACGTCACCAAGACCCTGGGACAGGCCACCGGCCGCCAGGCCAAGGCCGACGCCGTCGTCAAGGACTACACCACCAAGGCCGAGAAGGCCAAGAGCGCCATCTCCGTCCCGAAGGGGGCGACCTCGGTCTTCACCGTCCCCGGGGACGGCACCAAGGGCGCCAACGCCTTCACTGAGGAGGCCCCGCAGGCCCAGCTCCTCAAGGACCTGGGCTTCACCATCGCCGCCGTCCCCGACAGCGTCAAGGGCGACCAGTCCATGGGCGATCGCAAGGACATCGTCCAGCTCTCGCCCGAGAACGTCCAGGCGGGACTGACCGGTGAGAACTGGGTCGTCATTGCCGCCGACGAGACCGCGAAGAACGCCGTCACCACCAACGAGACCTTCAGCTCGGCGGCCCCGGTGACCGGCGGCAAGGTGCAGTACATGCCGCCCTCATCCTTCCGGCTGGACTACTACTCGGCCCTCGAGATGCTCGACGCCGTCCAGAAGGCCTACCCCAAGGCCTCCTGAGCCGACCTGATCCGATCAGAGACGGGGGTGCCCCGGGCGTATGGCCCGGGGCA
>NZ_KV789117.1:0-2050 GCF_001807465.1 Actinomyces sp. HMSC08A09
GCACAGCTGGGACTCCGTGGGCAACGCATCACCAGGATGCAGGCCCTTGGTGAGAATGTAGTTCTTGATCTCGGCCATCGCCGCGGATGACTGAGTCATCGGGGTGGTGGTGAGGCCGGACATGACACCGCGGGATATCTGCATGACCCCATTGTCCGACTTTTGGTTCATTTACGCTGGTGAATGTCGAATCGTCCTCACCCGTGCGATCTCGAGGCATCCGGGCGGATGCCGCACTGAGGGCGGGCGCCATCGAGGGACCCGTCGTCGGCCGGCTGGCGGTGGGCGCCGGTACCGTAGATCATTGACTGATTGTGAGTGAGTTGGTGCTACAGCGCTCACAGTGCAACAGTTACGGCATGTCTCGCACGCATGAGGAGCTCCCCGCCCGTCCTGCCTACGACAGTGCCACCGCCGCCCTGCTCGAGCGTATCGAGCCTCTCGGCGTCTTCGGGACCATGACGGTGCAGAAGATCCCGAGCTGGCGCGCACCGGCCGACGAGGTCCGGGCGGGTTTCCTGCTCAAGCACCCCGACATCGACCTGGAGGATGTTGACGTCCTTCGTCAGGACGGGACGACGCTTCCCGCCGCGGTTGCACGAAGCGCCCAGGGCGCCTGCGTGGGCCGCCCCGGCCCCCTGTTCCTCTCTCTGCACGGGGGAGGGCTGGTGATGGGGTGCCGTTTCAACGGTCTGTCGACCGTTGTCCCGTGGCTGCGGCGGTACGGGGGCGTCATCGTCAGCCCCGAGTACCGTCTGGCTCCCGAGGATCCGGCACCGGCCGGCGTCGAGGACTGCTACACCACGCTGTGCTGGGCGGTCGAGCACGCCGAGGAGCTTGGTGCCGATCCGGAGCTCGTCATCGTCGTCGGGCCGAGTGCCGGGGGAGGGCTGAGCGCCGGCACGCTGCTCATGGCGCGAGACAGGCGGGGGCCGGCCGTTCTCGGCGGGCTGCTGGACTACCCCATGCTGGATGACCGCACCGGCATGCCGCACTGGCAGGGCTCGGTCTCGGCGCGTCAGTACCCGGACGACGGCACCTGGCCGACGGCGTACAACAACGTCGCCTGGGACGCGGCGCTGGGGGAGCGGCGAGGCACGGAATCGGTCACCCCCTATGAGGCCCCCGCCCGTGCCGCCCGGCTGGGTGGCCTGCCGCCGTTGTTCATCTCGGTGGCCTCCGCAGAGGTCTTCCGGGACGAGGACGTCGCCTTCGCCTCCAGGGTGTGGCGCGATGGCGGAGATGCCGAGCTGCACGTCTATCCCGGGGGCACTCACGCCATGGAGTTCGTCAACGCGCGATGGCTCGCGCAGGGACTGACGGCGGCACGCGACCTGTGGATGGACAGGCTGCTCCGTCCGGAGGACCCGCGTCTCAATGTCGTGGCCGTGGCGCAGGCCGGCACCTATCCGGCCCTGACGGAGGAGTTCTCTGCTGGTTTGTTTTAGGTGAGGACGGCGAGGAGTGGGGCGTAGTGGTCGGTGATGGCTTTGCGGTAGGCGGGGGTGTCTCCGGCGTGGGCGGCTTGGAGCATGGCTCGGTGGGCTTTGGCGGTGCTGGTGAGGTCTTCGAGCTTGGGGGCGTCCAGGAGGGGGACGGTGAGGGTGTGGATGGCCCAGAAGGCTTCGGTGAGGTGGAGGTAGAGGTGGTTGTCGAGGGGTTGGAGTAGGCGGGTGTGGAAGCAGCGGTCCTGGTCGGTGAAGAGCTTGCCTTGGGAGGCGAGGTGCTCGATGTTGTCGACGAGGGTGTTGAGCTCGGGGTCGTGGCGGTTGTGCCAGGCGTGGGTGACGGGTTCGGCCAGGGCGTTGTCGAGGGTGATGCGTACTTCGACGATGTCGCGTAGTCCGCGGTGGTCGTCTCCGGGGTTGAGGAGGCCTTTGAAGATGAGGGACTCGACCATGGGGCGCATGGAGACTTGGCCGACGAACATTCCGTGTCCGTGGCGTACTTCGACGATGTCGAGGGCGACGAGGGTGCGGACGGCTTCGCGCACGGAGGAGCGGGATACTCCTAGGTCGGTGCACAGCTGGGACTCCGTGGGCAACGCATC
>NZ_KV789118.1:0-145838 GCF_001807465.1 Actinomyces sp. HMSC08A09
CCCGCCTACCCAAGAGGATCGGGCCCCACCAGCGCCACGTCTCCGGCGCCGTCGTACCGGAGGACCTGAGCCAGCAGATCAGCCCCGACGTCCTCAACCGCCTCAACCGGGCCCTTGACAGAGCACTCGACGATCAGGTCCACGACCACACCGCTCTCGGCACCAACACCAACGGCAGCAGCAGGGCCCGGCTCGAGACTCGCGGCCCCCAACCCGGCCACAAACCCGGAGACTACGAGACCACCCCCTACCCGCAGGCCACCCACACCCTCGGACTCGCACCCCTCATCGACCAAACCCCACCCTTCTAACGCTCCAGGTGCCACCAATACATGACCGGACGTCACCGTTATGCCGAGCTCCACGCCCACTCCGCCTACTCCTTCCTCGACGGGGCCAACGAGCCCGATGACCTGGCCTCGGCCGCCGTCGAACTCGGGTTGGAGGCCCTCGCCCTGACCGATCACGACGGCGTCCCCGGCATCGTCAAGCACGCCCAAGCAGGCCGTGCCCACGGCCTGCCCACCATTCACGGCACCGAGCTCACCCTGGCCGACGGCTCCCACCTGCCCGTTCTGGCTCGCAACCCCACCGGCTACCGCCGCCTGGTGTCCGCCATCTCCCGGCACAACCTGGACGCAGGGCAACGTCAAGAACCGGCCCACGACCTGCCCACACTCGCCTCGGCTCTCCGCTCCGACCCCACCGGCCAGACCGAGGCGGCGGCGGGGACCTGCCTCGTCCTCACCGGTACCGCCAACGGCCCTTTGCGTCGGGCCCTGGGGGATCCACGTCGACCCGACGCCTGGGACCTGAAGGCGGCAGACACCTGCTTGGGACACCTGACCGAGCTCTTCGCCGCGCCTGACCGAGGCCGTCCAACCAGCACCACCACCGGTGACACACAGGTGGAGGGAGATGCCGCTGTGGGGCTGGCCGTCGAGATCACCCTGGATGGGGGCCCCACCGACGCCGCCCTCACCGAGACCCTGACCCGACTGGCTCACGCTCACCGGCTTCCCCTCGTGGCCACCGGGGCAGTGCGCTGCGCCCGCCCGGCCGACGCCCGCCTCGCCGATGTGCTCACCTCCACCCGCCTGGTCACCGACCTGGAAGGCGCCCGCGGTCACCTGCCCCCCATTGGCCGCTGGCTGCGAGGGGCCCAGGACATGGCGCTGCTCCACCGGCGCAGTCCCGGAGCCGTCGACCTGGCCGCCGAGCTCGCCGCAGACCTCGCCTTCGACCTGTCCCTCATCGCCCCCGACCTCCCCGACGCCGATGTCCCGGAGGGCCACACACCTGCCAGCTGGTTGCGTGAGCTCACCCGCCAAGGCGCCACCCGCCGCTACGGCACCCCGCAGGAGCACCCCCGGGCCTGGGAGGTGCTCAACCATGAGCTCGAGGTCATCGAGTCCCTGGGATTCCCCGGCTACTTCCTCATCGTGCACGCCATCGTCGAGTTCTGCGCACAGTCGGGAATCCTGTGCCAGGGGAGAGGCTCGGCGGCCAACTCCGCAGTCTGCTACGCCCTGGGCATCACAGCCGTCGACGCCGTCAGGCACCAGATGCTCTTCGAGCGCTTCCTGTCCCCGGGGCGAGCCGGCTACCCCGACATCGACCTCGATATCGAGGCCTGCCGCCGCGAAGAGGTCATCCAACACGTCTACTCCCGCTACGGCAGAGAACGTGCCGCCCAGGTCGCCAACGTCATCTCCTACCGCCCCCGATCCGCAGTCCGTGACGCCGCCCGGGCCCTCGGCCACCCCGCCGGAGTACAGGACGCCTGGGCCAAGCAGATGGAGCGGTGGACCTCAGTGCGTCCCGGAGGACTGTCCGGGCAGAACGACGAGGTCCCTGAGCCGGTCCTCGACATCGCGGAGAAGCTGCTGAGACTGCCCCGCCACCTGGGGGTCCACCCCGGAGGCATGGTCCTGTGCGGCCGCCCCGTCACCGAGGTCTGCCCGGTGCGCTGGGCCGCCATGGACAACCGCTCGGTCCTCCAATGGGACAAGGACGACTGTGCCGAGGCCGGCCTGGTCAAGTTCGACCTTTTGGGCCTGGGAGCGCTCACCGCCCTGCGCCTGGCCTTCACCACGCTGGCACAGCGGGGGCAGACCGTTCCCGACGCCGTGACGGAAGGAGAACTGCGCACCTCCCAGTCCGGCCGTCCCTGGGGGCTGCACACCCTGCCCGAGGAGGACCCGGCCGTCTACCGGCTGCTCACGGCCGCGGACACGGTCGGAGTCTTCCAGGTCGAGTCGCGTGCCCAGATGGCCACCCTGCCCCGACTCCGGCCCCAGACCTTCTACGACATCGTCGTCGAGGTCGCCCTCATCCGCCCCGGCCCCATCCAGGGCGACGCCGTCAACCCCTACATCCGCCGCAGGCTGGGGCGCGAGGAGGTCACCTACCTGCATGACTCCCTCAAACCCGCCCTGACCAAGACCCTGGGAGTGCCGCTCTTCCAGGAGCAGCTCATGCAGATCGCCGTCGACGCCGCAGGCTTCAGCCCCGCCGAGGCCGACAGCCTGCGTCAGGCCATGGGAGCCAAACGATCCATAGAGCGCATGGATGCCCTCCGCAACAAGCTCATAGCCGGAATGAGATCCAGAGGCATCGACGCGCCTACAGCGGAGACGATCTACAGCAAGTTGAGGTCGTTCGCCGAGTTCGGCTTCCCCGAGTCCCACGCCTTCTCCTTCGCCTACCTGGTCTACGCCTCAGCCTGGCTCAAGGCGCGCAAGCCAGAGGACTTCTACGCCGGGGTCCTGGCAGCCCAGCCCATGGGCTTCTGGTCCCCGCAGTCACTGGTCGCTGACGCTCGCCGCCACGGTGTGCGCGTCCTGCCCGCGGACATCAACCGCTCACTGGCGCAGGCCACCGTCGAGCAGCGGGAAGACCACCAGGGCGCCGGCCCATCAGACCAGTGGGAGCCGCTGAGGCCCCATCCCGCTGCCCCGTCCTCCCTGGACATCCACGATGATCTCGCAGTGCGCCTGGGCCTGGACCCGATCAAGGGGCTGGGGGAGCGGGCCGCGCAGGCCATCGTCACCGAGCGCCGTGCCCACGGCCCCTACCGGGACCTGGCCGATCTTGCACGACGCGTGAGTCTGAGCCGCTCCCGCCTTGAGTCACTGGCCGTCTCAGGAGCCCTGGACAGTCTAGGCGTGGAGCGCCGTCAGGCCCTGTGGGCTGCCGGAGTCCTCTCCGATGAGCACGGCCGACGTCGTGGCGCCTCCCGTCAGGGGCCGGAAGTGTGGTGCCAGCCCACGCTTCCGGGAACCGCCGTCGGCTCCCAGGCCCCAACCTTGCCGACCATGACCGACCGCGAGCGCCAGGCCGCCGACCTGAGCCTGACCGGAGTGTCCACGCAGGGCTCGCCCCTGAGGCTGCTGCGAGCCTCACTGACCGCCGACGGTGTGCTCAGCGCAGCCGACCTGGCGGATCAGGAGCATGGGAGCCGGGTGCGCGTCGCCGGCGTCGTCACCCACCGGCAGCGCCCCCACACTGCTTCCGGCATGATCTTCCTCAACCTGGAGGACGAGACTGGTCTGCTCAACGTCGCCTGCCGAGCCGGTATGTGGCGCCGCTACCGGAGCATCGGCAGACGCGCCGTCGCTCTCATCGTGCGCGGCACCGTGGAGAAGGGCGACGGAGTCGTCGCGCTCATGGCCGATCGTCTCCAGGTCCTTCCCGGTGTCCCGGGCACCGGCAGCCGGGACTGGTGCTGACAGCGGCACCCCTCACTCCTTGCGGGAGGAGTAGGCGGGCAGCTCGCCAGTGACCGGGGCGTCCTTGGTGTGCAGCTCGGAGTAGACGGACCAGAGCACGCTGATGAGCGGGACCGCGACGATCGCGCCGAGCAGGCCGGCGGCGTAGGTCCCCAAGGCGACACCGATGATGACCACCACAGGGTGCAGAGAGACCTGGCGACCCATGATGAGGGGCTGGAGGATGTGCCCCTCGATCTGGCCGATCCCGGCCACTCCCACGCCGACAACGATCATGGTGACAAAGCCGCCGGAGGCCAGGGCCACCACCATGGCCACGAGCATCGCCAGAGGTGCGCCGATGATCGGAATGAAGGCGCCAATGAACACGAGCACCGCCAGGGGTGCTGCCAACGGGATCCCCACCAGCTGGAGGAAGATCCCGGCCATGATGGCGTCGGTGAGCGCCACCAGCACAGTGCCGCGGGCGTACCCGGCGAAGGTGTACCAGCCGGCGCCCGCAGCCCGGTGGGTCGACTCCCGCATCGTGGCAGGCAGCTCGTTGAGGAACCAGCGCCACATCCTGCCCCCGGAGGCCAGGAAGAAGATCGTGACGAACAGTGCCAGGGCCAGGACCGTGAGCACATCAACGACCGCACTGGCGTTGGACAGCAGCTCCGAGGCCAGGGACGGGGCATTGGACTGCAGATAGTGCTGCCCCTGGCGCAGCCAGAGCTGGAGTTGGTGATAGATCTGCTGCTGCGTCAGGTGCAGCGGCCCATTCTCCAGGAAGTCCATGATGGTGTTGAGGCCATCGCCGAACTGGGACGCCAGGGAGCTCCACTGGCTGGTGACCGAGGTGACCACGTACGTGACCAGTCCGGCGATCGCACCGATGGTGGTGAGAAGTGCCAGGAAGGTCGCCGGGTAGCGGGGCATGATCTTGGCGAAGAGGTTGACCATCGGCTGGAGGATCGAGGTGAACACCAGTGCCATGAACAGGCCGATGAAGACCGGGATCACCTGCGAGGTGGCGTAGAAGATCAGGCCGATGACAATGATGATGCCCAGTCCCAGCCAGGCCCCCATGCCACCCCGCACCAGCCAGGCGGGTAGGGAGTCCATGACCGAGGAACGGGTCGTGACCGTCTCGGGGAAGGAGACCGAGGGGGCCACGCGCACATGAGTGGTGGACACCGGGGGAGCGGCCGGTCTGCTCTCCGCCTCCTCCGGAGTCGACTCCCAGTGCAGCTGGTAGTCGCGGTCCGCCTGCCTGCGCCTCTCCGCCCAGTCGATCCCCCGGTCCAGCGCCGTACGGGCGCTCTTGAGCCGGCTCAGCAAGCCACTGCTGCTGAGGGTCTCTCGGGCGGACTTCTTCCCCGAGCCGGGTCCCTGAACCGCCTGGTGGGAGTCGGAGCTCTGGGAGGACTCGGGAATCTCGGGCGGCGCGTCCTGTGTCGGCTCCTGTGACGGAGAGCTGTTGGTTGCCATGGGGTGAACGATCAGTCCTTCGCTGGATAACGGGCTGACGAAACACGCCCAGCCTACTAGCGTGGCCCCATGACCGCCCCGAATGTCGGCAATCCGACTCACCCCGCCGTGACGAACCAGCTGCGTCTGCCCCGCACCGCCGCGTTAGGGTCAGGGCGGGGAGGACAGCAGAGGCTCCTCATCGACGCCCCGGCCGGGGCCGCAGAGATCTACCTCCACGGCGCCACCGTGACCTCCTGGGTGCCGCGCGGCGGCTCGGAGGTCATCTTCACCTCCCGGCAGGCGGTCTTCGACGGCGCTACCGCCATCCGTGGAGGAATCCCCCTGTGCCTGCCGGAGTTCGGGGTCGGCATCAACGGTGACGCCGTACCGAAGCACGGGTGGGCCCGTATCGCCCCCTGGCGGCTGCTGACAGTCACCAGCACCGACGGCGGCGGTGTCCGCGCTCTTCTCAGCGTCAGTCGCGACCGCCTGACAGCGCTCTACGAGGTCGAGGTCGGAGAGACGCTGCGCCTGGGACTCAGCCTGCGCAACGAGGGGAGTGAGCCCCGCACGGTGGAGGCGGCCGCGCACACCTATCTCTCAGTCCACGACGTCACCGCCAGCCGCATCAGCGGGCTCGCAGGCGCCCCTTACAGCGACAACCTGGCTCGCAGCCCGCAGGAGGCCCACCACGTCCAGGAGGGCGATGTGACGATCCATGGCCCCGTGGACCGCATCTATGACTCCGCCGAGCCGATTACCGTCACTGATCCCGGGCATCAGCGCATCATCGGCATCGACAAGCGCAACGCGCCCTCGACGATCGTGTGGAACCCCTGGTCCACGCACAGCGCCCCGCTGCCGGACATGGCCGACGACGAGTTCCCTGCGATGGTGTGCGTTGAAAGCGGGGCGGTACGAGAGCACGCGCCCACCATCGAGCCCGGGGCAAGCTGGTCCATGCAGGTGACCGTGAGCGTCGAGAACACCGCAGTGTGATGGGAAGCACTTGAACGTGGCTTGGTGGCCTCGGTGGCCGCCATGCTAAGTTTCTCTGCGTCGCCAGGACGAGGGCCTGGCCAAGCCGCTGAAAGGCGGAGGAGACAACACAAGTCCGAGTGGCGGAATAGGTAGACGCGCTAGCTTGAGGTGCTAGTGCCTTATTAAACGGGCGTGGGGGTTCAAGTCCCCCCTCGGACACCACCAACAGATGATCCCCGGGACCGGAAGGTTCCGGGGATCATTGCGTTGTCCTTCAGGAGGCTTCGCTCAGCCCCACTCGGGACGGTAGAGGTCAGGTCGGGAACGCATGCAGCACATGATGAGCGGAACGATCCCCAGCCCAATGAAGTAGAAAAGCAGGAACAGCTCTGACTTTCCGGTGTCATGGAGACGGCGGGCCGTCACCGCGAGTGCCGGAATAATCATCGCGAGAATGTAGAGCAAGAATGCGCCACAGGTGATTATCAACGCCGGAGGTGTTTTACCGGGGTGCACGAATGATTCCGGAATCGTGATGATAACTATGATCGTATAGAAGGCAGAGGGGATAACTATCTGAAACAGTAGAAAAGGCCACCAGAACTCCGACTGGGAGGCGTATCCGCTGAACTGGGCGTAGCGCTGGAAGAAGCGCTTGACGGCCTCTCCCAAGCGCGCACGAGGAAGGGGGGCGACGTCGGGAGCCAATGACATGGGCCCGAACTGGTTGGGATCACCATATGGCGCCTGGTCGCCGTTGGGTGCGGGATCGGTTCCGTAGGACATGAATCCTCCATGTAAGGCGGGGAGAGGAGCGGTGGGTACCGTCATGGCTGAGAATACCCGTGCTGATGGGCTTTCTGGTGTCAGGTCGGCGCACGAGTCACATCCTAAGGGTAGAGGGGGTCCCTTCCTATGCCGGGTTACAGGGATACGGAATACCGGAAGAATGTCAGCCTAAAATACTCGATCCCACCAAGCTGCCATGAGTCAGGCGGGGGTTCACTTTCTCCCCGAGCACCGCCAATGCAATGGTCCCCGGAACCAGGAGGTTCCGGGGACCATCTATTGTCCTTCAGGAGGCTTTACTTAGCTCCACTCGGGACGGTAGAGGTCGGGGCGGGACTCCAAGCAGAGGAAGACCAGGAGCACTATTGAGGCACCGGGAATGAAAGCGATGAGCAACCAGAGCCCCGACTTTCCACTGTCGTGCAGGCGCCGTACCGTAAGGGCCAGGCCCGGGATAAATGTAGCTATCGCATAGGCGAAGTAGAGAAGCATGACGACGACCATCCCGATACCGGTACCGGTCCCGACATCGTCTGAGGAACCATCCGCCGCCGCACCAAGACCAATGACCATGAACAACAGGAAGTAGAGGCCAAGTCCGATGAGACCGTTGAAGAGCGCAACCCACCAGAACTCGGAGCGGGACGCATAGCCTCGGAACTGGGCGTAGCGCTGGAAGTAGCGCTTGACGGCCTCACCGAAGCCTGCTCCAGGCAGCGGGGCGATGTCGGGTGTCAGAGGCGGGGGCCCGAACTGTCCGAACTGGCTGGGGGCGCCGTAGGGAGTGGGACCACCGGGATAGGGTGCGGGACCGCCGTATGGCGCCTGGTCGCCATAGGGTGCGGGGCCGGTTCCGTAGGACATGAATCCTCCATGTAAGACGGGGCAGGGAGCGGGGGGTGCCCTCATGGTTGGGAGCACCCGGGCTGATGCGCTTTCTGGTGTCAGATCGGCGTACGAGTCACAGCCTAAAGGCACAGGGGAGGGCTCGTCACCTCGACTCCCTCCCGCTGCGGTGGGGAGTACTCCCTATGCCGGGCCACAGGACATCCACGTCGTTAGACTGAGCCCCCATGCACTCCGCCATTTCACTGAGCACCCCTCCAGGGACACGGCACAGTCCCGTGCTCATACGTGCACGCGCCGGGGTCTGTCTGGTGTTCCTAGCCAATGGTCTGGGATTCGCCAACCTGGTGCCGCGTTTCCCGGAGATCGTGGCTGGGTTGGGGCTGAGCAAGAGCGCCTTCGGGCAGGCTATGGCCGCGGCCAGCGTCGGTGCTCTGGTGGCGGGGCTGGCCGCGTCATGGCTCATCTCCCGCCTGACCTCGGCCAAGGTCGCCAGCCTGGGCATGCTCGTGGTTGCCCTGGCGCTCCTCGGAGCGGGGCTGGCCCGTTCATGGCTCGTCCTGGCGGTCTGCCTGCTGGTTGTGGGCGGGACGGACTCCATTGTCGATGTCGCGCAGAACGCTCACGGACTGCGGGTCCAGCGCCGTTGGGGCGCCTCCATCGTGACGAGCTTCCACGCCTCGTGGTCGCTGGGGGCGGTCCTGGGGGCAGCCATGGGTCAGGCCATGGCCGGAGCCGGAGTGGGGCTGGGAACCCACATGGTGCTGACGGCGGTGGTGTTGCTCGTCCTCTCGGTAGGCCCCCTGCTCGCAGGCTGGTTCCTCCCCGGCCATGATCGTGATGATCGCACCCCCGATCAGAACAAGGAGCTCGACGACGCCCCCGAGATGAGGCCGGCGACATCGCCTCGTCGAGTCCGACCGGTCACGATCCTCGTGCTCTTCGTCGTCGGACTGCTATGCGCGGCCTCGATGTTCCCCGAGGACGTCGCCATGAACTGGTCCTCCCTGTTCCTGTCCGAACAGGGCGCCGGTGCCGGTCACGTCGGGCTGGGGCTGGTGGCCCTTCAAGGAACGATGATCGTGGGGCGCCTGGTGGGCGACCGCATCATCGACGCTGTCGGTCAGCGGGCCGTGATCGCCTGGGGCGGAGCACTGGTCACCCTCGGAATGAGTATCGCCCTCCTGGTCTCCTCCGTACCCGGGACACTGCTGGGGATGGCGATCTCCGGGGCGGGGTGCGCCGTCGCCGTCCCCGTGACCTACTCCGCCGCCGACGACGTTGAAGGGCTTCCTCCCGGGCTGGGACTGACCATCGTGTCCTGGCTGGCCCGTCTGGCGGGTCTCCTGGCGCCACCGGTTGTCGGCCGGCTCGCTGACGATCACGGACTGTGGGTGGCTCTGGCCTACGGCCTACTGGGTGGCCTCATCATGGTCTCCTGCTGGCCGGTCCTGCGCCGCAGGCCTGCGGAGACTCAGCGGCCGGGCTGACGCGAGGGCTCAGACCAGTCCTGCCTGCTGGCGCAGCTCGCTGTCCTTCTTCCGAGTCCAGAGTCTGCCGATCGCGACGGTGGCGAGTGCCGCAGCGATAGCGACGAGTGCAAGGACCGAGTTCCATATCAGTGCGTGAGTGTGAGCATCCTGCGAGGAGGAGCCGGCCGAGAACGCAGTCTGATTCAGCATCACGGAGGCGAAGATGGAGAGAACAGCCACAACGAACTCAACCAGGAACACGATCGCAGCAAGGTTCCAATAGCGCTCGCGCCGGCGCGCATCGCACCACGCGGGCAAGGAGGGGGCGTCGACATCCTCCCAGCTGAGTTCCCGCGGCTCTTCTCCTCCGGGCATCATGCGGGGATACGAGACGAGGAGCCGGTCGCACTGCTTGGAGGCGTGGGAGAGGAGCGCGCCGAAAACGCTGACGCCGAGGAGCAGGGGAATGAGCGTGAGCTGTCCGGCGGCTATGAACAGCAGGAAGATCACGATCCCCACGAGCAGGAAGACTGAGGCGAAGACGGTCATGCCGACCAGGGCGCGCCGCCCCTGCCTGACGCGCTTGTCGACGTCGTAGGCATCCGGCCACGGGGGACCCATGCGCCCGTCACGAGTGACGCCACGCGCGAGGGACCCTCCGTTCGGGTGAGTGATGAGATCTCGGCGCAGGCCCGCCTCAATGTCCAGGGGACGCGAGGAGCCGGGCTCCTGCCCTGCCAGCTGGGTCAGAGTCTGACGCAACAGCCCCCACTGCTCCTCGGCCACGAACCTCGGAGTGCGCAGGGCCCATGCGCCGCGAGCGCAGGTGACCGCGACGGCGAGTGCCCCGAGGGCGAAGATGCTGGGAAGAACTGTGAAGACCTTCTGGATACCGGCGAAAGGGTCGCTCGGGGGCGCGATGGAGGGGCTTCGGTGGAAGGAGATGGCGAGGTACAGGCCGATTCCCGCCAGTCCCAGTGAGGCGGCGGTCTGCAGCAGTCGCAGCAGCATGCCCCCACTGAGCTGAACGGACAGCGCCGCCGTGCCCGGGTCGTAGGCGGCGATAGTGTGGTCTACGGTTTGCCGCACCTGCTGCTCACTTGCCGCGCTAGCCGGAATGGACAAGCGTTCCTTGACGAGCGCAAGGCCGGTCGGAGACCTTAGACCAGACTCGAAGCTCGGAATGTCATGGTGCTCCACGTAGCCGCGATGAGCTGAGTCGAAGGTGCTTCTCGTGTGCATGCTCTCCACGCGGGCGGGGACCCGCTGCTCGACCGTGATGACATCACCGCGTCTGCGTACCCGCACCGAGGGCAGCATCCAGCGGGGGATGGCGGGACCATGGCGGTGGCTCTCAGGCGTGGGGGCGGTAGTCACTCAGGCTCTTCTCGTTGGGGGACATCACCCTCGAGCATAGGCCCATGAAATGACCCGGGAGAGGAATTCGAGCGGCTCCTCACGAGTGAGGCGAGGCGGAGGCGTTAGCATCAGCCTCCATGGACTCCTTTGAGATGACCGTTGCTGCTGACGGCGACCTGCCCGCACTAGTCCTGTCGGTCCCCACCGGCGACGACCTCAACCGCATCACCGAGATCTGCCAGGACGCGGACATTCAGGAGTGGACCTTCGTCCCCCGCAACTATCAGCGCAGTGACGCGCAGTTCTTCGTCGAGCAGGTCGTGGCCAAGGGCTGGAGCGAGGGACGCGAGCTCACCTGGGCGATCCGCGAGGCTGATGCCGGTGCCCCTCCGGACCTAGTGGGCATGCTCGGCATCACCCTGAGCGGCCCTGAGAACGCTCGGACCGGCGAGGTCGGCTACTGGCTCGCTGCTGCGGCGCGTGGGCGCGGAACCATGACTCGCGCCGTCGCCGCCCTCATCGATACGGCCTTCGACCCAAGTGGCCCCCTGGCCCTGTCCGCTCTGCGGTGGCGCTGCGACATCCATGAGACGAGCCACGGCCCCGTGCCCAACTGGGCCTCCTGGAAGGTGGCCTGGTCCCTCGGCTTCCAGCGGGAAGGGCAAGTGCGCCGCTTCCTGCCCAACGATGGTCGGCTCCATGATGGCTGGATCGCCACCCTGCTGCCCGACGACCCGCGCGAGCCGCGAGCTCCCTGGGACGGCCCTGTTGAGACAGACGGCGTGCTTCCTCTGGTGGCTCACGACGGCGTCGGAGAGAGGGAGGGCGACGACCCCGAGGCCCTGGTGCGCCGCTTCCACCACGTCTACGGACTTCCCGTCCAGACCGACGGCGCCAGCCTCGAGCGCGAGAGTCTCGACATGCGCATGAGTCTCATCGCCGAGGAGTTCTCCGAGCTCGTCGGCGCCGTCTACGGGCAGGCCGCACGCGCCGAGATCGAGTCGAGCTACCGTCGCGCCGTGGCCGCTGACGACGGTACTCGCGACACCGTCGAGACCGCCGACGCCCTGGCGGACCTCATCTACGTCATCTACGGCATGGCCCTGGAGACCGGGATCGACCTGGCATCCGTGCTCGCCGAGGTGCAGCGTTCCAACATGTCCAAGCTGGGTGCCGACGGCAAGCCGGTCTACCGCGAGGACGGCAAGGTCCTCAAGGGGCCGGACTACTTCCCTCCGAATGTGGAGGCTGTGCTGCGCCGTCGCCGCCTGCGCTGAGAGGAGCCCTGCGACGCGGCCATAACTATACTGTGCGTGTAGTACAGTTCTGGCCGTGACTCGTACTCCTGGACTTCGCGCTTGGGCGGCCCTGGCCGTCCTGACCCTGGCCGTGACCCTGCTGGCCATCGACTCCACGGTGCTGGCTCTGGCCATCCCCTCGCTGAGTGCGGACCTGAGTCCAACGGCCAGCCAGCTGCTGTGGATTGGTGACATCTACTCCTTCACCCTGGCGGGTCTGCTGGTGACCATGGGCAATGTCGCCGACCGCATCGGTCGGCGACGCCTCCTGCTCATCGGGACGTTCGGCTTCGGAACGGCCAGCATCATGGCGGCCTTCGCTCCCAGCGCGGGAGCCCTTATCGCCGCCCGAGCCCTGTTGGGCGTCGGCGGTGCCACGATCATGCCCTCCACCCTCTCCCTCATCCGCAACATCTTCCCCGACGCCCGCCACCGCACCACCGCCATTGCGATCTGGTCCGCCGGCAGCTCGGGTGGCACCGCCCTGGGGCCCCTGGTGGGCGGAGTCCTGCTCGAGCGCTTCTGGTGGGGCAGCGTCTTCCTCATCAATGTCCCGGTCATGGCGGCCGTCATCGTCACGGGCCTGTGGCTCCTGCCGGAGTCCAAGAACGATCAGGGAGCCCCGGTGGACCTGGCCTCCGCGGTCCTGTCGGTCCTGGCCATCGTGCCGATCACCTACGCCGTCAAGTCCTTCGCGCACGACGGCCTCACCGTCGTTGCGATCGCGGCACTGGTGGGCGGTTTGGCCGCCGGCTGGCTGTTCATCAGGCGTCAGCGCACGCTGGCCACGCCGCTGATCGACGTCGAGCTCTTCCGGCGCCCCGCATTCACCTGGGCCATCGCGGCCACTGTCCTGGCGATCTTCGCGTTGGCCGGCCTGCTGTACTTCTTCTCCCAGTACCTCCAACTCGTCCGGGGCTACTCCACACTCCGAGCCGGCTTGACTGAGCTGCCCGCGTCGCTGGCCTCCATCGTGGTGGTCGCGGTCGTCGCCGCGGTGGTGCGCCGGCTCGGCAACGGTCGGGCGCTCGGAAGCGGCCTGCTGGTGGCCGCGGTGGGGCTGGTCGTGGTCGCGCTGGGGGAGTCCTACGGTGGGATCGTGGTCATCGGCGTCGGTCTGCTCGTCATCGGCGCAGGTATCGGCCTGGCCTTCACGGTCTCCACCGGAGCGGTCCTGGGAGCGGTGCCGGCGGACCGGGCAGGAGCGGCCTCGGCCATCTCCGAGACCGGTCTCGAGCTGGGTGTCGCCCTGGGGATCGCGGTGCTCGGCACGATTCAGGACGTCGGCTACCGGCTGCTGCTCGGACCCGCCCCCTCCAGTCTTCCGCAGCGGGTGGCCGAGGCTGCCGAGCAGTCCCTGGCCACCCTGGCGGGTGCCATCGACCTGAGCAACCCCGGGCAGGCCGAGCTGATGGTCCAGGCCCGGGAGGCGTTCACCTGCGCCATGCAGGCCACGGCCGTCATCGCCGCCGTCATCCTCCTGGGTGCGGGCGTCATGGCTGCCCGCCATGTTCCGGCCACGAGCGAGACGAGTGAGGAGTCTGCATGAGAACCTCGAAACGGGACCGCATCATCACCGGGGCGCTCGAGCTCGCCCACCGAGACGGCTTCGATGCCCTCACCTTCGACGCCCTGGCCGAGCACGTCGGACTGACTCGAGGCGGTGTCATCTACCACTTCCGCACCAAGACCGAGCTCTTGGAGGGGATCGCTGTGGCCTTCCAGGAACGGTGGCGGGCCGAGGCGCTGGAAGCACTGGGCAAGCCCCTGGAGGAGGCGAACCGCACCGAGCGCATCGAGGCCCTGGCGCGCTCCGTCCTCGATGGTGAGATCCTCCCCGGAGAGGTCAGCTTCATACTCTCGTCCACGCCGCAGGCCGAGACGATCAAGAACGCCTGGGACATGCTGCGTGACGAGTGGATCGGCGAGGTGGACGAGCTCAGCGCGATGCAGCGCGTGGCGCTGCTGGCCGTGGACGGATGGTGGGCGAACCGCGCTGTCGACAGCCGTAGCCGCAATCCCGATGAGCCCGCCATCGCCGAGCTCATCGTGTCTCTGGCTCGCGGTGAGGCCAGCGATGGCGGACGGCAGTGACAGCTCCCCTAGAAGCGGGGAATGTTACGCATGTTCGATGTCGCCATGCTCACGGCCTCACCCGCACCTCGATTAAGGACGATCTTGCTCATTGCTGTGGCGAAGCCGATCAGTTGCTCACCCGTGATCTCTGGAGGAAGCGACAGAGCGTTGGGGTCGGTGATGACCTCGACCAGTGCTGGGCCATTGAAGTCGAAGGCCTTCTGAAAAGCTCTGCGCAAGTCTCGTGGATCGTCAACGCGTTCGGCATGGAAACCGATCGACTGTGCTACTCCGGCGTAGTTGACGTCGTGGACATCAGTTCCGAAGTCGGGCAGACCATTGACCAACATCTCGAGCTTCACCATACCCAGGGTCGAGTTGTTGAAGACCACGACCTTGATCGGCAGGTTGTGCATACGGGCGGTCACGAGTTCTCCCATGAGCATGGACAGGCCGCCGTCGCCGGACACGGAGATCACCTGGCGATGGGGGTGGGAGACCTGTGCGCCGATGGCATGGGGGAGAGCGTTTGCCATGGATCCGTGCAGGAAGGAGCCGATGAGACGGCGCGTACCCAGCGGGTCGATGTAGCGTGCGGTCCACACGTTGCACATTCCGGTGTCCGCAGTGAAGATCGCGTCCCTGGCGGCGACCTCGTTGAGCACGTGGGCGGCATACTCGGGGGGAATGGGTTTGATCCTGTCCGCCTTGCGCGTATAGGCGCCAATGGGTGCCTTCATGATCTTGGCATGCTTCTTGAGCTGAGCCTTGAGAAAAGCGTCGGAGCGGCGTTTCTTAATATGCGGAATGAGAGCTTCGATGAACGGGATGACGTCTGAGTGAATCGGGTGAGAGACGTCGGTGCGCCGCCCCAGCTTCTCAGCGTGATTGTCCACCTGGACCGTCACGGTGTCCGGTAGGAACTGATCGTAAGGGAAGTCGGTTCCCAGTAGGAGCAGTACGTCGGCATCCTTCATTCCCTCGGCGGCGGCCCCGTATCCCAGAAGGCCCGTCATACCGACGTCGTAGGGATTGTCATACTGGATGAAGTCCTTGCCGCGCAACGAATGACCGATCGGTGCTTTGAGCAGGTCGGCCAGTGCGATGACTTCGTCATGAGCGCCCTTGACGCCGGCACCGGCGAAAATCGCCACCTTCCGAGATTTGTTGAGTAAGGCGGACACCTCGGCCACGTCTGCAGGGTTGGGTGACAGGGTGGCCGGTCTGGCCTTGGAATACTCGGGGATGGCGGCAGTGGCCTTCTCGTCGGAGACATCTCCCGGCAATGAGATCACGCTCACGCCGCTCAGGCTGACAGCGTGGCGGATTGCGGCGTTGACGACACGAGGGGCCTGCTTGGGGGTGGAGATGAGCTCTGAGTAGACCGAGCACTCGTTGAACAGACGATCCGGGTGGGTCTCCTGGAAGTAGGACTGGCCAATCTGGACGCTGGGGATGTGCGAGGCGATCGCCAGCACCGGGGCGCCCGAGCGCTGTGCGTCGTATAGGCCGTTAATCAGGTGAAGGTTGCCCGGACCGCAGGAGCCGGCGCACACGGAGAGCTCGCCGGTCAGCTGCGCCTCAGCCGCAGCAGCGAAGGCGGCGGCCTCCTCATGGCGTACATGGACCCAGTCGATCCCACCCTTGGCGGAACCGCCAGTCTTACGGACGGCGTCGACGATCGGATTGAGGGAGTCTCCTACGATGCCATATATCCTGCGGACACCGGCATCGACGAGCTGGGCCACGAGCTGTTCTGCGACATTCATGCGTCTCTCCCTGGAGATCCTGGATTCGAGTGACCCCATCAGGCTACGCCCAGTGCGACCATAGTCCTAGAATTGATGGCCTGTTGTGAACGAGAAGACCATCAGTGCATGGCACGATGGGCCCATGAGCGAGACCACCGACGGCACCGACCTCCCGGAGTCGAACGTCTTCGCCAAGCCATGGCCCCTCGATCTCGGCCTGCCCGGCTTCACGGCCGTGGACCACGCCGACATTGAACCGGCCATCCGCGCCGGGATGGCTGCCGAGCGCCAGGAGTGGGAGGCGATCGCCACCAACGAGGAGGCACCCACGATCGCCAACACCGTCGACGCGTTGGAGCGATCCGGTGAGCTATTGGAGCGGGCGCTGACGGTGTTGGACGCTCTGACCTCGGCCACCGACTGCCCGGACCTCGATGAGCTTGAGGAGGCCCTGGCCCCCGAGCTGGCGGCCCACTCCGATGCCTATCACCTCGACTCCCGTCTCTACCGACGCTTCAAGGCGCTCGACGAGCTCGTGTCCCAAGCCCCTGAGGGGCAGGCTGCGCGCGATGCCGACGGCGCCGTCATCGGTGCTGAGGCCGCCCGCCTCATCCGCCTGACCGTCGAGGAGTTCGAACGTAACGGCGTCGGCCTGGACGAAGCAGATACGCAGGCGCTCAAGGAGATCAACGCCCGCGTCAACGCGCTCAAGATGCGCTTCTCCGTCCTGGTCACCGAGGCCATGCATACCGCCGGGGTCACGAATGTCACGGTGCCGCCGGCCCTGGCCACCACCCGGCCCCACGGCGCCAGGCTCGCCCTGCTGGAGACCTCCATGAGCCGAGGGCTGGGGGAGCAGGGCGCCTTCGGCGACACCCGCGGCATCGTTCTGGAACTCGCCCGGCTGCGCGCCGAGCGGGCCGTCCTCCTGGGCTTCCCGCACCACGCCGCCCTCGTGGCCGCGGAGTCGGCCGCCCGCACCACCGAGGCGGTCTCAGAGCTGCTCGCCCGGCTCACTACGCCGGCCATGGACAACGCCCGCGCTGACGCTCAGGTCTACGCCGCCCGCATGGACCTGGACCCGCAGACCCAGGCCGGTGAGACCTTCGGGCCCGCCGACTGGCCCCTCTACGAGGCCGCTGAGCGCAAGGAGCGCTTCGGCGTCGACGACGAGGTGCTGGCCCCCTACCTGGAGCTGTGGAGCGTGGTCACCAAGGGGGTCTTCTACGCCGCTAACCGCCTCTACGGCATCACCTTCCACGAGCGCGAGGACCTGGCCGAGCACATGTACGCCCCGGGCGTGAAGGTCTGGGAGGTGCGCGACGGTGAGGACGCCCAGGCGCCGGTCCTGGGTCTGTTCGTCGGCGACTACTACGCCCGGGCGGGCAAGTCCGGCGGCGCCTGGATGGACAGCCTCGTCACCGGCTCAACGCTCTCCGGCCGCAAGCCGGTCGTCATCAACTGTTGCAATATCGAGCAGCCCACCTCCGGCCGGGTCCTGCTGACCTGGGATGAGGTCGTTACGTGCTTCCACGAGTTCGGGCACGCTCTGCATGCCCTGTTCTCCCAGGCCCGCTACCCCTCGGCCTCCGGAACGGCCGTGCCCCGCGACGTCGTCGAGTTCCCCAGCCAGGTCAACGAGAAGTGGGCGCTTCACCCTGAGGTGCTGTCCTCCTACGCGCGCCACGTGGACACCGGCGAGCCCATGCCCTCCGACCTCGCCGAGCAGCTGCGCGGCCAGGGCACCTTCGGCCAGGGCTACGCCACCACCGAGTACTTGGGGGCGGCTCTGCTCGACCAGGCCTGGCACACCCTGGCCCCCGACGAGGTCCCCGGAGACGTTGCCGAGGTGGAGGACTTCGAGCACCGGGCCCTGGCCCAGGCCGGAGTCGATGACGCGCTCGTGCCTCCCCGCTACCGCTCCACCTACTTCTCCCACGTCTTCGCCGGGGGCTACAGCGCCGCCTACTACGCCTACATCTGGAGCGAGGTCATGGACGCCGATGCCATCGAGTGGTTCACCACTGACGGCGCGATCGACGGCGACCTCGGCCTGAATCGTCGGGCTGGAGAGATCTTCCGTCGCGAGTTCCTCTCCCGCGGCGACTGTCGAGACCCCCTGGTCTCCTATCGGGCCTTCACCGGGCGTGAACCCGGCATCCTGCCTCTTCTTCAACGTCGCGGACTTGCCTGACGGGCGCAGTTCGCTTCTTCACCCTCTCATCACCGGAAGGAACACAATATGGCTCGCGTCACCATCGTCGGCGGTGGATACGGTGGCATCACCGCCGCCAAGGCCCTCGACGACGTCGCCGAGGTCACCCTCGTGGAGCAGAAGGACACCTTCGTCAGCCACGCCGCGGCGCTGCGCGCTGCGGTCGACCGTGACTGGGCGGAGAAGATCTTCCTGCCCTACGACAAGCTCCTCACCAACGGGCGCGTCGTTCACGGAACGGCGCTGACCGTGCGAGGCACCACCGTCGAGGTCTCCGGTCACGGGCAGATCGAGGCCGACTACCTGGTGCTGGCCACCGGGACCGCCTACCCCTTCCCCGCCAAGCACATGGAGTCCTCCTCCGTGATCGCCAAGGCCCGTATCGAGCGCGTCCACTCCAACCTCGAGCTGTCCTCGCGAGTGCTCATCTTGGGCGCCGGCGCCGTCGGCATCGAGCTGGCCGGTGAGATCACCTCGGCCTTCCCACAGGTCAAGGTGACCATGCTGGAGGCCGCCGACAGGATTCTGCCCGCCGGTGACTACAAGCCGGAGATTCGTGAGGCCATCGCCGACCAGCTCACCCAGCGCGGAGTGGAGATCCTCACCGGTGACTCCCTCAGCTTCCTGCCCCCGGTCGACGTCGGCGTGCTCTCGCCCTTCCGGGTCACCACCCAGGGCGGGCGCCAGCTCGAGGCCGACATGTGGTTCCGTGCCTACGGCTCGGCGGCCGCCACCGGATTCCTCAGCGAGGACTATGACGAGGTGCGCCACTACGACGGCACGATCCGCGTCGACGAGTACCTGCGCGTGGTGGACCACCCCGGTGTCTGGGCCATCGGAGACATCACCGACGTGCGCGAGTCCAAGCGCGCCGACGCCGCCCGCGCCCATGCCCGAGTGGTCGCCAGCAACATCGCCGACATGATCGCGGGCCGCGAGCCCTCCGCGACCTACACGCCCGGGACCGAGCGGATCATCCTGCCCCTGGGGCCCGACGGCGGTGCCTCCCAGATCCTGCGCGACGGTGTGCGCGTGGTCGTCGGCCCCGAGGAGACCAGCAAGATCAAGGGAGAGGACCTCTTCCTGGGCTTCATCCGTCAGGAGCTGGGAGTCGAGTCGGAGGCCTGATCGGGTCGACGTGGCCGGGCAACGCCGTTCGCCTGTGCGCTGCGCGGGGGATAGCCGGTAGTGTGTCCCACATGACGAACGATCCGCGGTCCGCACTCAACCGACTCATTGCCGCCTTCGAGGCGCACCTGGATGCTGCCGCGACCGGTGACGAGCTCTCCCCGGCCGTGGTCGCGGCCGAGAACGCCCTCCAGGACGCCTTCTTCACCTACGACGACTCGCTGTTCACCGCATACGGCATCGAGCTCCCCTTCGAGGCCTTCGACTCCGATGGCGACGATGAGGACGACGATGACGATGATGAGGACTACGACGACGGCGAGTACGACGAGGATGACGACGACTACGACGACAGCGATGATGACGATGATGAGGATGATGAGGACTACGACGACGAGGACTGACTGAGGTCCCTGACTGGACGGACGACGTTCCTCAGCCCATCTCTCGGCGGTGGGGCCCACGCGAACTGCGTGGGCCCCACCGCTTTGTCCTGGGTATGATACGGTTAAATACGGTAGGTAAGCCTTCCCTCAGTAGTTGTGTGCCTGTGACCCGTACTCGGTTGTCGCCCACGAAGATAGGAATCCTGATGCCCATGTCTCCGTCCCGCCGTCAGCTGCTCTCCACGACCGCGGCCACAGCCGGTCTGCTGGCTCTGTCCGCCTGTGGTTCGAAGTCCTCGAGCTCGTCAGGCACTGGGGCCGGCGCCGCCTCTGCCGGATCGAGCGCAGAGGCGGTGACGTACCCGGTCACCGTGAAGCATGCCCAAGGGGAGACCACGATCAAGGCGGCGCCCCAGCGCGTCGTCGTTCTCGACTACGGTGTCCTGGACTCCATGGCCGCACTGGGCCTGGCCGACCTCGTCGTCGGCATCCCCAAGACCGGTGGCAACCTGCCCAAGTCCCTGTCCCAGTTCCAGGACGATAAGTACAAGGATATGGGCGGCCTCAAGGAGCCCAAGCAGGAGGCCATCGCCGAGGTCGGGCCGGACCTGGTGATCGTGGCGAACCGGACCGCCAAGTCCTATGAGGACTTCTCAAGCAAGTTCACCACCATTGACATGACTGTCAAGCCGCAGGGTGCGAGTGCGACGGCGGCCGCGAGCCCCGATCAGGGTGGCCAGGGCGGTAACGGGGACAAGGGCAAGAAGAACGAGCCCTCTGCGTCGATGACGGAGATCCTCACCAGCCACTCCACGATCTTCGGCTCGATCTTCGGAAAGAAGAGCGCGGCGCAGGCCAAGGTCAAGGAGTTCACCGATGCTGCCGCTCAGGTGGCCACGGTGGCCAAGAACGCCGGCAAGGGCCTGTGCCTTCTCACCACCGGTGGCAAAGTGAGTGCCTTCGGCAAGGGCTCCCGCTTTGACGTCATCTTTGACGAGTTCGGTGTTACCCCCGCTGTTGAGAACATCGAGGCGGCGACCCACGGCGAGGCCGTCTCCTTCGAGTTCATCGGGCAGGCCAACCCTGATGTCCTCTTCGTCCTGGACCGCGACGCCACCATCGGGCAAGAGGGCTCCTCGGCCAAGGAGATTCTCGACAACGAGCTGGTCACCGCCACCAATGCCTGGAAGAACAACAAGGTCTACTACCTTGACGGCCCCGACTGGTACCTCCTGGGCGCCGGATTCGGAGTCAGTCTGCGCATGGCCAAGGAGATCAAGGGCGATTTGTCCGCATGAGCCCCAGGAACCCCGTTGCGGCCTGGGGACACAGGCCACGACGGTCGGGCCTGTCGCTCCTGGTCGGTGGTCTTCTGCTTCTGCTCGTCCTGGGACTCGTGTCGGTGTGTATCGGAGTGGCAGACTTCGATCCGGTGGATCTGGTTCGCACCGGTTCGCAGGGCCGCTCCATGCGCCTCTTCATGGTCTCGAGAGTGCCGCGCACCCTGGCGGCCGTGCTCGCCGGTTCGGGCATCGCTGTGGCGGGCGCCGTCATGCAGATGAGTGTGCGCAACCGTTTCGTGTCCCCGACCACGGCAGGCACGACTCAGTTCGCCGTCGTCGGGCTGCTGCTTGTGGCTCTCTTCGCACCGGGCACCAGTGTTCTGGCGAAGATGCTGGTGGCCTCGGCATGCGCGGTAGCGGGCTCGGCAGTCTTCCTGTGGCTCCTGCGACTGCTGCCCCACCGGCGCACGTCCGATGACGTCACGGTCCCCCTGATCGGCCTCATGCTCGGTGGCGTGGTCGGAGCGGGTACCACCTTCGTGGCCTGGCGCTACGACCTGCTGCAGTCACTAGGTTCCTGGACGGCCGGCGACCTGTCCCGGGTGCTGGCCGGCCGCTATGAGCTGCTCTGGCTGGTGGCGCTCATCGTCCTGCTGCTCTATCTCGCCGCCGACCGCCTCACTGTGGCGAGCCTTGGGGCGGAGACGGCCACCGGGCTCGGGCTGAGCTATCACCGCACCATCAACCTCACGATCATGGCCGCAGCCGTCATGACGGCGGTCAGCGTCGTCGTGGTCGGGAGCCTGCCGTTCCTCGGGCTCGTGGTACCCAACATCGTCTCCCGGCTCATGGGGGACAATCTGCGCCGGAGTCTTCCGATCATTGCCGTCGGTGGTGCTGTTCTGACGCTGGGGTGCGACGTCGTCGGACGTGTGGTCCGCTACCCCTACGAGGTTCCGCTGTCCGTCATCATGGGGGTCGTCGGCGCCGGCGTCTTCACCGTGCTCATCCTGCGAGGTGTGGAACGTGGCTGACGTGCTGTCCGGACGTCGTCGCCGGGAGAACCGGCGTTCCATCCTCCGCCTGGTGGTCGTCCTGCTCCTGGTGCTGGTGGCCAGCGGCGTCTTCCTGGTCATCAACGCCTTCGACCCGCTTCTGGTCCTGCCCTACCGGCTGCCCTCCCTCGGGGCGATGCTGTGTGTGGGATGGGCCAGTGGCGTGTCCACCGTCATGTTCCAGACGGTCACCGGCAACCGGATCCTCACGCCCTCCGTGCTCGGTCTGGATGCGCTCTACGCCCTGCTGCAGGTGGTTCTTCTTCTCGTGCTGGGGGCGGCGGGACTCTCCTCGCTGCCGGACCTGGGTGCTTTCGTCCTGACGCTTCTGGTGATGATCGGTGTGTCCGCGGCGCTCATGGGGGCCGTGCTCAGTGCCAGGCGCTCGGTGACCACTCTGGTGCTGCTGGGCATCGTGCTGGGAACCTTCCTGCGCTCTGGGACCACCTTCATCCAGCGGCTCCTGGATCCCAATGACTTCCTCATCCTTCAGGACCGGCTCTTCGCCTCCTTCGGCTCGATCAACCTCGATCTGCTGGTACTCTCGCTGATCCTGACCGCCGCGGTGTCAATTCTGGCGATCCGGGAGCTGCGGGCGCTCGATGTCGTGGCTCTCGGGCCCGACATCGCCACCGCACTCGGAGTCGATCACCGTCGTATCAGCCGGCGCGTGATGGTCATGGTGGCCGTGCTGGTATCCGTGTCCACGGCCCTGGTCGGGCCGATCATGTTCCTGGGCCTCCTCGTTGCCCACCTGGCCTACTGGGCCGCCGGTACCAACCGCCACGTGGTCACCGTGCCCATGGCGGCACTCGTCGCCATGCTCGTCCTCGTGACCGGACAGACAGTGCTGGCTCATGTCCTGGATGCCGACAACGTCCTGTCCGTCATCATCGAGTTCCTCGGCGGGCTCACCCTCATCGCCCTCCTCATCAGCTCCAGGAGACGTTCATGATCGCAGTTCGTAGCCTTGCCAAGTCCTACGGTGAGCGTCAGGTGCTCTCCGACGTCGACCTTGACCTGCCGGCCGGCGGAGTTATCGGGCTGGTTGGTGCCAACGGGGCCGGTAAGTCCACGCTGTTGTCCGTGATCGCCAGACTCCTGGGAGCCGACGCCGGCACGGTGGAAGTCGGTGGTCTGAACGTCGCCACCGCCCCGGGGCGCCAGCTCGCCACCGTTCTGTCCGTCCTCAAGCAGGACAACCATCTCGCCGTGCGACTGACTGTGCGTGACCTCGTGGGATTTGGCCGCTATCCGCACAATCGGGGACGCCCCACCGAGCACGATGAGACGATCGTCGACCAGGCCCTGGAGTGGATGGACCTGACAGAGTTGGCCGACCGCTACCTCGATGAGATGTCCGGTGGGCAGCGCCAGCGGGCCTTCGTCGCCATGGTGCTGGCCCAGGAGACTCCCTACATGCTCCTGGACGAGCCCCTCAACAACCTGGACATGGTCCACTCGGTGGCCATGATGCGTCGTCTACGCGCTGCCGCCCACGAGCTCGAGCGCACGGTCGTCGTTGTCATGCATGACATCAATATGGCTGCCGCATGGTCGGACCGGATCGTCGCCATGCGTGAGGGCCGAGTCGTCCTTCAAGGAACCCCCGAGGAGACCATGACCCGGGAGTGTCTGAGTGAGGTCTTCGGTATGGATGTACCGGTCCATGAGATCGACGGCAGGCGCATCGCCCTCGTCTGGGGCTGATACTCGCCAGGGGCCGCTTCACAGCAGCGCCGGGAGCTTTAGAAGCGCTCGGGGTAGCCGAGCTGGACGGAGGTGACCTCGTCCAAGGCGTGTCGGATCTGGACCGGAAGCTCCAGGTCGTCTGCCGACAGCACGCCCTGGAGCTGAGCCGGAGTGCGGGCACCCACAATGGTTGAGGCGATCCCGGGGGCATCGCGGGCCCAGGCAAGTGCGACCTCGGCCGGCTTACGGTCCAGGCCCGAGGCGGCAGTGGCCACGGCCTCAACCACACCCCGGTGCGCCTCGCCCAGGTAGGGGGACACGTAGGAGCGCAGGTGCGGGGAGGCGGCCCGTGAGTCCGGTGGAATCGTCGCCCGGTACTTGCCGGTGAGCACGCCCCGACCCAGGGGGGCGTAGCCGAGGATGCCGAAGCCCAGGGCCTGCGAGGCGGGCCGCAGCTCGCGCTCGATACCTCGGGAGAGCAGTGAGTGCTCCACCTCGACGGCCGCCAGCCCCGGACCCCGGCCGCACTCGCTGAGCAGATCATGTATGCGCACCGAAGCCCACGCGGGGTGGTTGGCGATGCCCACGTACCGGGTGCGCCCGGAGGAGACGGCCAGGCTCAGTGCGTGGGCCGTCTCCTCCAGGGAGGTGCTGGAATCGGGCACCTGGACCAGCAGGAGGTCCAGGTGATCGGTGCCCAGGCGGGCCAGGCTGGTGTCGAGCGTGTCCAGCAGCGAGCCGCGGGAGGCGTCAGCCACCGAGGACCGCTCCCCGGTTCGCCAGGTGCGCACACCGGCCTTGGAGACCAGGACGAGGTCCTGGCGATCCACGTGCTCGCGCAGGAGCATGCCGATCACCTCCTCGCTGACGCCCTCGCCGTAGGAGGCGGCGGTGTCCACGAGCGTGCCCCCGGCATCGAGGAAGATGTCGAGCTGTTCCTTGGCCTCGAGCTCATCGGTGTCCCGGCCCCAGGTCATCGTGCCCAGGCCCACGGAGGACACACGCAGGCCGGTCCGGCCGAGTCTCCTGTGCTCCATAGGCCTAACCGTAGCGGCTCGACCTACTTGCGTACGGTGATGGTCCAGGCCGCGTCGCCGGTGCGCTCGAACTCGGTGACGGTGTAGCCGTTGTCGGCGGCCCAAGCCGGCAGTGTCTGAGTCCCCTGGGTGCAGTCGAAGCCGATGACGAGCTCGTCGCCGACGCTGAGCTCCTCCATGGCCTCTTCGGCCTCGATGACGGGGAAGGGGCAGACCTGCCCGGTGGTCTCCAGAACAGTGCGCATGAGTGACTCCTTGAAGCGATGTGATGAGGGTTCGGGGGCGGTTGGGGCAGCGAGATGGTTGCGGGGGTTCTGGCGAGGCCTCAGACGGTGGCGGGCACGCGTGAGCCCGCCCGCTCGGCGCGACGACGCTGCCGGGGACGGATGAGGAGGAACCAGGCGGCCACCCCGACCCCCAGCACCTGGAAGACCAGTGCGATCCAGCCCTGCCAGGACAGGAGTGAGGTCTGCACCAGGGCGTTGCCGATGGAGCAGCCACCGGCCCAGGCGGCGCCGATCCCCATGAGGACACCGCCGGCGATGGAGCGCTGGATGACCTGGGCGCTGGGCACGCGGACGCGGAACTCGCCAGAGGCCTTGGCAGCGAGGTAGGAGCCGAGCAGGATGCCCAGGACCAGGAGCACACCCCAGTCAAGTCGCTCGACGTCCCCGGTGACGATGAGGTTCACCAGGTTCGACGACGGCGTCGTGATCCCCAGCCCGTCCGGGCGCCCCGAGGCCCAGGATGTGGGCCAGGCGATGACGGCGACGACGCCCACGAGGAATCCGGTGGCCAGAGGGTTCCACTGCTTCTCCAGCAGCAGGTGAGCCAGGCCCGTGCGCTGGGCGGGCAGCTGGATCTGAGCGGGACGGCTGCGCTCCAGAACGATGAAGCGGTGCACAACGAGCCCGGTGACGGCGGCCAGGATGACGACGCCGCCCCAGCTCGGCAGACCGATGGTGGCCGGGATGGTGGTCAGGTTGGTGACCCACAGTCCTTTGACCCAGCTCGTCACCCCCGACAGGAGTCCCGTCTTCGACGCGGCCGCCGTGGTGGCATAGGCCACGAGCGCGAACCAGGAACCGACCAGGCCCTCGCCGGCGCGGTAGTAGGTCCCGGTGGCGCAGCCGCCGGCCAGGACGATCCCGACTCCGAACAGGAAGGAGCCGACAACGGTGGCAACCACCGACAGCTTGGGGATCTCAGGGGTGATGGAGCCTGCTGAGGTCAGGACGGTGACTCCGACCGCCTGAACGGCGATGGCCAGCAGGAAGGCTGTGAACCAGCGCCAGGAGCGGGAGACCCACAGGTCCCGGAAGGCGCCGGTGATGCAGAAACGGCCCCGTTGGAGGATGAAACCGAGGACGGCTCCAACGATGAGCCCAGTGAGGATGGTGGGTGACGGCACGGTGCGGTCCTTGTCCGGCTGCTGCTGTCAGGTGCAAGCAGCCTGTGTGGGGACCGGTGACGCAGCACAGGTGGAAAGACAGAGACAGGCCACGTCATCCGGTGGGGGAGTGAGGTGGAGGCCTGGCTGGACGTGGCTGATGGGGCGCCGTCTCAGGGGCGCCGGGAGCCGGGGAGAACGATCTGTCTGAGACCGCCTCAGAACGCCCGAACCAGGCAGCGCATACACATGCCGGCTCCGCGCGAGGCGGTGCGGGCTGCGTGGGCCTGGACGACGTTCATGTGCTTCTCCATGGGGATCTGGGAAGTGCGTGGCGACGGTTGTCAGCCGTCATGGACTGTAATCGACGGCCTCTGGCCGTGGCAATTCCTGAACAATGGCCAAGATCAGGCAGCGGTGCGGCGTGCGGTCAGGAGGCGGGCGATCCCGTCATCGGGCACCTGCGGTGTGGTGCCGCCGAAGAGCGGGCACTGGGCCTGGAAGGCGCACCAGTCGCACAGCCGGGAGCGGCGGGGATGGAAGGAGCCGTTGCGAGCGCAGTCCTCGACCTCGTCCCACAGGTGCGCCAGGCGCGTCTCGGTGCGTTCCAGCTCGGCCAGGCGAGGATCGTGAGTCAGGACCCGTCCGTCCTTGAGATAGACCAGCTGGAGACGGGCCGGCGCCCGCCCGCGCAGGCGCCACAGCACCAGCGCGTAGAAGCGCATCTGGAACAGCGCCTCCTCCATGAAACGCGTGCCGGGGCTGCGCCCGGTCTTGTAGTCGACCACTCTCATGGCGCCGTCGGGTGCCACGTCCAGACGGTCCACGAAGCCTCGCAGGAGCAGGCCGTCTCCGGTCTCAGTCTGGACGAAGAGCTCGCGCTCGGCCGGCTCCAGGCGCTGGGGGTTCTCCAGGGTGAAGTAGGTGCGAATGAGTCTGCGGGCCTCCTCCAGCCAGGTCTCCACGTGGTCGGCGTCCTCGAACAGGTCCATGACCTCCGGGTTCTTCTCGCGGTGGGATGCCCACTGGCTGGGCAGGAGCTCGAGGGCCGCCTGTGGGAGGCGTTCCGAGGCCGGAAGATCGTAGAGACGCTCCAGTACGCCGTGGACCACGGTGCCCTTGTGCGTCGCCAGCGAACCGGGCTCGGGAAGGCGGTCGACCGTGCGCAGACGGAACATGAGCGGGCACTGCATGAAGTCCTTGGCCCGAGAGGGGGACAGGGCCGCGCGGCGTCCGCCGCCCGCGCCCGCTCCCGGACGGCCACTGGCACCCGGACCGGTGGGCCTGACGCCGGTCTGAGGCGATGAGCTGGATGCGGTGAGCGGCTCGTGGGGCATGGGGACGACGCTACCGCGAGGAGGTGACGCGGCGTCGGATCTGGCCGGAGGGCGCGGTCTTCCTCCACAGGCCGCACCCGCGGGGAGAGACATCCGCGGCTGTGGCCGCCGAGTGGATGCGGCTCCCGGCTGCCGACGGCGTTAGGCTCGCGCCCATGCCTGCCTCCACATCGACCGGCGAGTGGGTGATCGCCCGCGTCGGCGGTGCCCCCGTCGTCATCTCGCCGACCTCTCTCCTGCTCGGCCTGCTCATCGCCGGCAGCTGGTACCCGCTGGTCTCCTCGGCCCTGGGTGGTTTCGGCACCACAACGGTGCTGCTGGTGGTGGTCTCCACGGTCCTGGGTGTTGCGGCCTCGGTGCTGCTGCATGAGCTGGCCCACGGGCTGTTCGGAACTCTCATGGGCAGGCGACCCACCCGTTACGAGCTCTACCTGTGGGGCGGGCGAACATCCTTCGGGCCGGCACGCGAGTGGACCGCGTGGAAGGACCTGGTCACCTCCCTGTCAGGACCGGCCACCAACCTGCTCATCTGGGGCATCGGAACGTGGGTGCAGAACTCCGTCAGTCTGCCGGTTCCCGTCGCCTTCACCATATGGGCCGTGACCCTGGTCAACCTGGCCCTGGCCATTTTCAATGCCCTGCCGGGTCTTCCCCTCGACGGCGGCTACGCACTGGCCGCGCTCGTGGTCCAGGTGACCGGCAACCGGAGACTCGGTCTCAAAGTGGCCGGCTGGGGCGGGCTGGCGGTGGTCGGCGGTGTCGTGTGGTGGTGGATCCTGCGCCCACTCGTGCTTGACGGTCGCCAGCCCGACGCCTTCAACCTCATCCTGGTTCTCATGGTGGGTTGGTCGATCGTGGCCTCCAGCTGGCAGGTTCTCGAGCTCGGGGGAGGAGCCAGGGCCGCCTCGAAGCTGGACCTGCGCGAGCTGGCCAGGCCCCTGCACGTCGTCGGACCCGACACGCCTGTGTCCCAGGTGCGTGAAGCGCTGGCGCAAGGAGCCGCACTCGTCCTCGTGACTGATGGGCCCGAGCTGGTGGGCACGATCGATGCGGCCGCCCTCAAGGAGCTCGGGCTGTCGGACGCAGCAGGCTCGACCCCCACGCTCGGGGTGAGCGCCAGGCAGATTTGCACGGTGCTGCCGGCCGCGGCGGTGACCACCGACCTGACCGGCCAGGAGGCCGCCGATGCCATGAAACGAGCCCGGGAGGTCTCCCGCTGGCTGGTGCTCGTGGAGGCGGGGAGCCTGGCCGGCGCGGTCCCTACCGGCGCGCGCTGAGAGGCAGCGGTAACTGAGGTGACCACGACGACCAAACCGCCCGACCAGGTCACCGGAACATGATGCTCACCGGTTCCAACACCACTGCGGATGCTAACCTTTCACCTAGGATGAAATGCCTCCGGGCATCGGTATCAACGTCATCTTTGAAGGTGAAACCATGAGCGACGTCAACCCTCAGGACCTCTCTCAAGAGATTCTGGCTGCGCCGGCCAAGGCATCGATCTTCCTCACGGTGACTGTACGGAGCGGGGGCGAGTCCGTCGTCATCGATCTGCTGACTGCTGTGTCCGGGCTGACCCGGGCTGTGGGTTTCCGTTACCCCGAGACGATGCTCAGCTGCGTCGTCGGTATTGGGGCAGGCATGTGGGATCGTCTCTTCGACGTACCTCGTCCCGAGTACCTGCACGATTTTGAGGCACTTCAGGGAGGAAGGCACAGTGCCCCCTCGACGCCGGGAGACCTGTTCTTCCACCTGCGCGCCTCAACTCTCGACATGTGCTTCGAGCTGGCGCGCCAGATCATGCGCCGACTGGGCCCTGCGGTCAGTACCTACGATGAGGTTCACGCCTTCCGCTACCTCGATAATCGGGACCCTCTGGGCTTCGTCGACGGTACTGAGAGTCCGCGGGGGCAGGCGGCCGTTGCCGCGGCGCTCATCAACGAGGGCGCGTGGGCGGGCGGCAGCTACATCATTGAGCAGAAGTACGTCCACAACCTCACCGCTTGGGACTCATTGAGTGTCGAGGAGCAGGAACGCGTCATCGGTCGCACCAAGCTCGATGACACCCAGCTCCCCGATGATGAGCAGCCCACCAACAGCCACGTCACCATGAACACCATTGAGGACGCCGACGGTAACGAGCTCCAGATCGTGCGTGACAATCTGGCCTTCGGTGAGGCCTCTGGGGAGCAGGGCACGTTCTTCATGAGCTACGCAGCAGACCCACGCGTCACTGAGCTCATGCTCCGGCGTATGTTCCTGGGGGAGCCCGAGGGCAACTACGACCGCATCCTTGATTTCTCCACGCCTCTGACAGGATGTCTCTTCTTCGCTCCGCCGGCCGCCTTCCTCGACGACGCCGACCAGTACGCGAGGCCTTCTGTCCGACCTGAGCCGGGACCGCAGGACCCGACCCAGCCCGCCACTGAGCTGAGCGCCGCCAAGGACCTAGGGTTCAACGCATCGTCTGAGGCGCCGCGTGACCAGACACCAGATGACCACAGCAATGGTGCGGGTTCCACTGCCGCACCGTCCGATGGATCCCTCGGGATCGGAAACCTGAAAGGCCGAGTATGAACAATCTGCATCGTCAGCTGGCCCCCATCTCCGAGGCTGCGTGGGGTGAGATCGACCAAGAGGCGCGGCGCACCTTCATCCGCTGGATCGCTGGACGACGCGTCGTCGACGTCGTTGGACCCGACGGAGAGGAACTCGCGGCAGTACGCACCGGTCACCAGGTATGTGTGGACACCCCCTTCGAAGGCGTCCAGGCCCACCAGCGTCAGGTCCGCCAGATCGTCGAGCTGAGGGTTCCCTTCCGGGTCAGCCGCGAGGCCGTCGACGCCGTCGACCGCGGAGCCCAGGACTCCGACTGGCAGCCTGTGAAGGACGCCGTTGCTCAGATCGCCAGGGCCGAGGACGGCATTGTCTTCGACGGGCTGGCGAGCGCAGGCATCGAGGGACTGGTTCCCTCAAGCTCCAACCCTGCCGTATCGCTCCCACAGCCGAAGGATCTTCCTGACGCCGTTGCTGCTGCCCTCAAGGAGCTCCGCCTCGCTGGAGTTGAAGGCCCCTACGCCCTCCTGCTCTCCGCCGAGCTGTGGACCGCCGTTGCGGAGACCACTGATGACGGTTACCCCATTCGCAAGCACATCGATCGTCTCTTGGAAGGTGAGGTCCTGTGGGCTCCCGCCATCCAGGGAGCTGTCCTGCTGAGCACGCGGGGCGGCGACTACGAGCTGCACCTCGGCCAGGACCTCTCCATCGGATATCTCTCACACGATGCCGAGTCGATTGAGCTCTATCTCCAAGAGACGCTCACATTCCTCCCGTACACCTCTGAGGCGAGTGTCGTGCTGACGCACTGAGGTCGCACACCGGTCCTACACTCGCCCTGATGAGCGAGCAGACTGAGCACACGGTGAACTCACCCACGGAGTCCTCCCAGCGCCCCGCCCCCCAGGAGAACCTGGGGCAGGCCGGTCGCCGGGGCCCCTTCCGCTACGGCGAACGCATCCAGGTCACCGACACCAAGGGCCGCAAGAACACCTTCCTGCTCGACCCTCACGGCTACTTCCAGTCCGTGCGCGGCTCCTTCCACCACCGAGACGTCGTCGGCATGGACGAGGGCAGCGTCATCGAGACCGACACCGGCCACGAGCTGCTCCTGCTGCGCCCGCTCCTGGCCGACTACGTCCTGTCCATGCCCCGCGGCGCCCAGGTGGTCTACCCCAAGGACTCCGGTCAGGTCATCGCCATGGGGGACATCTTCCCCGGCGCCCGCGTCCTGGAGGCCGGCGTCGGCTCCGGCGCACTGACCATGAACCTGCTCTCCGCCATCGGAGAGGGCGGCCACCTGCTGTCCATCGAGCGCCGTGAGGACTTCGCCCAGATCGCCGCCTCCAACGTCGACGCCTGGTTCGGCCGCCACCATCCCGCCTGGGAGCTGCGCACCGGGGACTTCGCCGACGTCGTTGCCGCCCAGGTGGAACCCGGCAGCATCGACCGGGTGGTCCTGGACATGCTCGCCCCCTGGGAGAACGTCGAGGCCGCCTCCCAAGCCCTGGCCCCGGGCGGGCTCTTCCTGGCCTACGTGGCCACCGTCACCCAGCTCTCCCGCACCGTGGAGGCCCTGCGTCACAGTGGCTTGTTCACCGAGCCGGAGTCCTGGGAGTCCATGGTGCGCACCTGGAATATCGACGGGCTCGCCGTGCGCCCCGACCACCGCATGGTGGCGCACACCGGCTTCCTGCTGACCGCTCGTCGCCTGGCCGCAGGCTCCCGGCCCTTGACCCGCAAGCGCCCGCCCGCCCGCGGCGCCTACGACGAGGGCGGCTACTGGCTGCCCGACGACGTCAAGGAGCGCACCAGCACGGACAAGAAGGTCCGCCGCGTTCTGCGAGACTGCCGGGCCAAGCAGCCCTCCGACGCCACACCCGTTCTCAGCGGGAGCGCGGACGACAGCCAGGACGGCGCCAACCATGTCTGAGACGACTGCCGCCGACGCCGGCACACCCCAGCCACTGGGGATGCCCGCCAAGGACTTCACCAGCCACCAGCTGCGTGAGGCCCGCGCCCGGGCCGTCAGCCTGGCGGCCAAGAACGAGCGCCTGGTGACCGCTCTGGGCACCGCCCGCGAGCGTATCGCCGAGCTCGGCCAACAGCTCGATGCCGTCACCCACCCCCCGGTCACCCTGGGACTGCTCACCGGCCTTCCCCGCACGAAGGGTGCCGCAGGTGACACTGGCGATGCCGTCGATGCCGTCGATGCCGCCGATGCCGCCGACGCAGCCCAGCCCCGCGAGGTCGCCGTGAGCCTGTCGGGCCGCCAAATGCTCCTGCACGTCCACCCCGGCGTCGATGACACCGAGCTGCAGGTCGGGCGGCGCGTGGCCGTCAACGACCAGATGCTCGTCGTCGCCACCCTCCCCGAGCCCTGCACCGGTGAGGCCGTCACCCTCGAGGAGAGGCTCGATGACGCCCGGGTCCTGGTGACCACCGGCGCAGGAGGCACCCGGATCCTCACCCTGTCCTCGGCTCTTGGCCGCATCGCCGGGACCGCTGAGGGGATCAAGCCCGGTGACACCCTGGCCGCCGACCTGCGCGCCGACGTCGCCACGGCTCTCATCGAGCGCACCAGCGTCGAGCAGCTGGTCGTGGCCGAGACACCCGATGTCTCCTGGGCGGACATCGGTGGCCTGGGACCGCAGATCGAGCAGATCCGCGATGCCCTCGAGCTGCCCTTCACCCACCCCGAGCTGTTCCACGCCTACGGTTTGCGCGCACCCAAGGGGCTGCTGCTCTACGGCCCGCCCGGCTGCGGCAAGACCCTCATCGCCAAGGCCGTGGCCACCTCGCTGGCTGATTCGCCCAGCGCCTCGGGCAGCACGGGACGCCCGCCCGCGTTCCTCAACATCAAGGGTCCTGAGCTTCTGAGCAAGTTCGTCGGCGAGACCGAGCGCCAGATTCGCGCCATCTTCGACCAGGCCCGCAAGGCCGCCGCCGAGGACCGGCCGGTGGTCATCTTCTTCGATGAGATGGAGGCCCTCTTCCGCACCCGTGGCACCGGCGTGTCCTCCGACGTCGAGACCATGATCGTGCCCCAGGTCCTGGCGGAGATCGACGGCGTGGAGTCCCTGCGCAACGTCGTCATCATCGGGGCCTCCAATCGCGAGGACATGATCGATCCCGCCATCCTGCGTCCCGGGCGCCTGGACGTGAAGATCCGCATCAACCGGCCCGATGCGGCCGCTGCCGAGGAGATCCTCGCCCGGCACCTCACCGCGAACCTCCCCCTGGATCCGGCCGAGCTCGCCGCCCACGGGGGAGACCGCGAGGCCACCGCCGCCTCCTTGCGCCGAGTCGTCGTTGAGGCCCTCTACGCCCGCAACGAGGCCACCGCCGTCCTGGAGATCACCGAGGCCCATACGGTCAGTGGCGCCTCCACCCGCGTCCTTCACCTGGCCGACCTGACCAGCGGCGCCATGCTGGCCGCCATCGTCTCGCGCGCCAAGACCGCCTCCATCAAGGACGAGCTCGCCGGGGGAGCGGGCGGGCTGAGTGCAGCCAGGCTCCGCTCGGCCGTCGAGACCGAGGCGCGGCAGAACGAGGAGATCACCGGCGCGACCACCCCCGAGGGGTGGGCCCGGCTCATCGGCACCCGCACCTCGCAGATCCTCAGCGTGCGCAGACTCGGCAAGGAGAGCACATGAACGATGTTGGCTTTCAGCCCGGTCCGGTGACGCGACCCGTCGGTCTGGAGACCGAGTTCGGGGTCCTGCGCCCGGGCGACGCCTACGCCAACCCCGTGGTCCTGTCCACCCGCGTGGTGGAGGCTTACTGCGCCGGCGCCGGCGTGCCCACCGTACGGTGGGACTACGAGGGCGAGGACCCCCTGGCCGACCTACGCGGCGGCAGGCTCAGGCGCTCCGCCGCCCACCCCAGCCAGCTCACCGACGACCCTGCTCGCCCAGCGCCCTCGGGCGACGCACCGTCGGCCGATGCGGGGGAGACGGCAGACCCTCCGCCGGCCCCCTGGGGGTCGCGCGCCCGCCCCAGTGCCGCCGAGGCGGCGCTGCCCCGGGCCACCACTGCGGTCCTGGTCAATGGCGCCCGCTTCTACGTCGACCACGCCCACCCCGAGTACTCCTCACCCGAGGTCCTCACACCCCGCGACGCCCTGATCTGGGACCGCGCCGGTGAGGTGGTCGCCCGGCGCGCCATGACGGCCCTGGGTGACGAGGGCGATCGGGATGGGACACCGGCGGAGATCGTCCTGTACAAGAACAACGTGGATGGCAAAGGCGCCGCCTACGGCTCCCACGAGAACTACCTTGTGCGGCGCGATGTGCCCTTCGAGGAGCTGGCCGCGGTCCTGACCCCCTTCCTCGTCACCAGGCCCGTCATCGCCGGTGCCGGCCGGGTCGGGATCGGGCAGCGCAGTGAGCGCCCCGGATTCCAGGTCAGCCAGCGCGCCGACTATGTCGAGTCCGAGATCGGCCTGCAGACCACGTTCAACCGCCCCATCATCAACACCCGCGACGAACCGCACGCCGACAATGCCCGCTGGCGCAGGCTTCACGTCATCAACGGTGACGCCAACCGCTTCGACGTTCCCATCTACCTCAAGGTCGCCACCACCGACCTGCTTGTCTGGTTCCTGGAGCAGGCGTACACCGAGGGCTCCGGCCGGTTCAAGGAGGCTCTGGCCCGCCTCAAGGACCTGGCCATCATCGGCGACCCCGTGGAGGAGCACTGGGCGCTCTCCCACGACCCCTCCCTGTCACACGAGCTGCGAACCCAGGCCGGGGCCATGACCGCCCTGGAGGTTCAGCGCGCCATCCTCGACGCCGTCAGCCCTGCCGTCACCCGTGTGGAGGACGCTCAGGCCCATCGCGCCCTGGCCCTGTGGAGGCAGGTCCTCGACGCCCTGGAGCAGTGGCGCCACGACGGATCCGGGCCGGCCGCCCAGATGGTGGAGTGGGTCGCCAAGTACGAGCTCTGTGAGGGACTGCGCCGCAGGTCGGGAACCGGCTGGGACGATCCCCGCCTGGCCGCTCTCGACATCCAGTGGGCCGACCTACGACCGGGACGATCCGTCGTCGATAAGCTCGACGCCGCCGGCAGAATCCATCGGCTAGTCACTGACGCGGAGATCCAGCGTGCGGCCGACACGCCTCCCGAGGGAACGCGCGCCGCCGTCCGGGGAACCGCCATCCGCCGTCACCGGCAGATCGTGGGGGCCTCCTGGACCTGCCTCCTCCTCGACGTGCCGGGCACCCCCGCCCTGGCGCGTCTGCGCCTGCCCGACGACGTGGTCGTCGGCCCCGATGAGACGGCGACCATCCTGGAGGAAATTGGTCGCCGGGCGGCACCTGAGAGACACTGAGCCTCACAGTGCGCTCACCAGCAGTGCACCGCTGAGCAGGACGAGTGAAGGAGCAACGCATGACGCCGCAGCACACCAGTCAATCCCATGGACAGGTCCGCCGCGACGGTGTCGAGACCACCTCAGCGGACACTGAGCAGCAGATCAGTACCGGGACGTCGTCGGCCGGGCAGACCAGTGACGTCGACAGCATCCTCGATGAGATCGACTCGGTCATCGAGACCAACGCCGCGGCCTTCGTCCAGGGCTTCGTCCAGAAGGGCGGCCAGTGAGCATGAGCGGCTCACGGCCCTTGGCGCGGCGCATCATCGGGGTGGAGACCGAGTACGGCATCACCTGCGCCCCCACCACCGACGGCCCTCCTCCCATGGACGCCGACCACGCCGCCCGTGAGCTCTTCGATCCCGTGGTCCAGCGCTCGCGCTCCTCGAACGTCTTCACTCGCGGGGGTGCTCGCCTCTACCTGGACGTGGGCTCCCACCCCGAGTTCGCCACCGCTGAGTGCGATCGCCTGGAGGACGTGCTCGCTCAAGACCGCGCCGGTGAGCTCGTCATGGCCGATCTGGCCGAGCAGGCCAATGCGCGTCTGGCCGCAACGGGTGTTCCCGGGCGGATCCACCTGCTGAAGAACAACCGTGATGCCGAGGGCAACGGCTTCGGGTGCCACGAGAACTACCTCGTGCGCCGTCGTGGAGACTTCTGGAACGACGCGCGCACTCTCGTACCCCATCTGGTGACCCGGCAGATCCTCGTCGGCGCCGGCCACATCGCTGCAGACGGGGACACTCGGCGCGCCGCCGCCGGGCTGAGGGGCTACGTCTTCTCCCAGCGGGCTGACCAGATGTGGGACGCCGTCTCCTCAGCCACGACCCGTGCCAGGCCGCTTATCAACACCCGGGACGAACCGCATGCCGATGCCGAGCGCTACCGGCGCATGCACGTCATCGTCGGGGACTCCAACATCGCTCAGGGGTCCACCCTGCTCAAGGTGGCGGCCATGGACCTGCTCCTTGACTACCTGGAGCACGGGGGAGAGCTCGGCGACCTGGCCCTGGCCGATCCCATGAGGGCCATTCGCGACACCTGCCATGACATGAGTGGAGGGGTGCTCCTGGAACGGTCGGACGGGCGGACCATCACGCCGTTGGAGGTGCAGGCAGAGCACCTCGGGCGTCTGCGCGACCACGTCGCGCAGGGCGTCGAGGTCACCGCTCTCCACGAAGCCGCACTGGATCTGTGGGAACGAGGACTCCAGGCCCTGCGCCTGCAGCAGCCCGAGCTCGTGGACAAGGAGCTGGACTGGGCGGTCAAGCACCGGCTGCTGACCCGCTACTGCCAGCGGCACGACACCGATCTGACCGATCCCCGAGTGAGGCGCTTGGCCCTGGCCTATCACGACGTCTCTCCCGGTGGGGGACTGCGGCAGCGGCTGGAGGGCGCTGGGCTCCTGCGTCGATTCGTTGACGAAGCGACCTGCCGCCGGGCGGTCGATACTCCGCCGGCGACCACGCGCGCGCGTCTGCGGGGCGCGGTCGTCGCCCGGGCAGAGGACCTGCGCCGCGATGTGAGTGTCGACTGGGTGGGGGTTCGACTCGACGACGGCGTCTGCTCACCTGTTACCCTGAATGATCCCTTTTGTGCCGTGGACGAGCGCATCGATGCACTCCTGGAGAGCATGGGGCGTTCGGCAACCGATCCTCCCATCGGGGTGTGAACGGTGAGGCTCACGGCACTGATAAGGTGGCAGACGGAAGACGCAACATGAGTACTACCCCCTCCCCGGATCCCGAAGCGGGCATGCCCCTGACGCGGCGTCAGCGCCGTGCGCTCGAACGTGCTCAGCAGGCCCAGCGGGAGGCTGCGATCGGAGACTTGCCGGCACCCGCCCAGCCCGCTGTCCAGGCACGCCCGGTCGGTACTGCCTCCCCCAGTGACCGATCCGCAACCGGCACACCAGCGCCTCTCACAGTGCCGCAACCGCAGCCACAGCCGCAGTCCCGGTCTCAGCTGCAGCCTCAAGCGCCGGGCAGCAGCCACGATCCGCGCAGCGAGTACATGCCGGCCGCACGAGACGATCGCCCCGATCGACGCGATCTCCCACATGAGACCGGGCACCGGCAGGACGAGGTGCTCGCCGAGGCCCGGGAGCCGGAACCGACGCCGCGTCCACGGACCCTGGGCGGCCCGCTGGGGCGTATGCCGCGGGGGCCCCTGGCGGTCGGCCTGATCGGTGTCGTCGTTCTCGCCATGATCCTGGTGCCGCTGGCTGTCAACAAGCTTGTCTCCGGAAGGAACGGAACGGGCGCCAGCACAGCGGCTCAGTCGACCGTGCTGGATGGCAACGCCCCCCTCAGCCAGCTGCTGACGGTCAGCGGGCGGGTCGGATCGGGGGTGGCCCCCTCCGTCGAGCTGAACGGCGACGCCTCCTTGTCAGCCCCCGGCTCGGTACTGACCGACGTCGTCCAGACCGGGCAGGGGCGCGCTGTCTCCGCGGGGACGCCTGTGATCCTGCAGGTCTCACAGTTCTCCGGTCTCAACGGGCGCAACACGACGGGTAACGAGGCGGGGTACAAGCTCTGGCAGGGTCTGCTCGGTCCCGAGGTGGGTGACTACATCAACGCGGCGGTCTCCGGCCAGCGCGAAGGCGCCCGCGTCGTTCTTCGCGAGCCGGCTGAGGAGGAGGACGGCTCCAGGACGACGAAGATCACTGTCGTCGACCTCCTGCCCACTACGGCAACGGGGGAGGCGAAGCAGCCGGCGGAAGGCACCCCCACCGTGACTGAGGGACCGGACGGCTCCATCACCGTCAGCAGTGCCGGACTTCCTGCACCGACTCGAGCCTCCACGGAGATCCTCATCAAGGGCACCGGCCCCCAGATCGGTTCCCAGGATCGGCTTATTGCTCGTACCACGATGGTCAGCTGGACGTCGGGACAACCCCTCGACAAATCGACCTTCGGGCACCAGGAGCCGCCCAAGCAGCTCGACATGAGCAATGCGCTGGTGGGAGTCTCCCAGAACCTGGTTGACATCACGGTCGGCTCCCGGGTGGTCCTCTCGCTGCCCGCTGAGCAGGCGCAGGGGAAGGAACCAGTCGTCGTGGTGATCGACGTCCTGGCCAAGGACCCTGCTCAGCCTTCCGGAGCGTCCGGGGGTCGTGCGGGCAGTGAGTCGAGCGCCATTCCCGGCTCCTCCGCCGGCCCAACATCCAAGGAGCATTCATGAGCGTTGCCATCCGCATCATTCCCTGCCTGGACGTCAAGGACGGTCGGGTCGTCAAAGGTGTCAACTTCCAGGGCCTCAAGGACGCCGGAGACCCCGTGGAGCTGGCCTCCCGCTACTGCGCTCAGGGGGCCGATGAGATCACCTTCCTCGATATCTCGGCCTCCCACGAGGGGCGTTCCACCATGTTGGACGTGGTCTGCCAAACTGCCGAGCAGATCTTCGTGCCCCTGACAGTCGGTGGGGGAGTGCGTTCACTCGATGACGTGGACCTGCTGCTGAAGGCGGGGGCGGACAAAGTCAGTATCAACACCGCGGCCATCGAGGCCCCCTCGCTGTTGACGGAGGTGGCGCGGCGCTTCGGCAATCAGGTACTCGTCCTGTCCGTGGATGCGCGCCGGTGCCCCTCCGGCGTCTCGACGGCTTCCGGCTTCGAGGTCACCACGCACGGAGGACGGACCTCCACCGGCATCGATGCCGTCGCCTGGGCGGTGAGAGGAGTCAAGCTCGGTGCCGGAGAGATTCTCCTGAACTCCATGGATGCCGACGGGGTCACTCAAGGATTCGACACCGAGTTGATCGACGCTGTTCGTCGACAGGTCCAGGTGCCACTCATCGCCTCCGGCGGCGCTGGACGCCCACAAGACTTCGTCACGGCAGCCGACCATGGTGCCGACGGCGTTCTGGCAGCCTCAGTGTTCCACTACGGAGTGACGACCATCCCTGAGGCCAAGAATGCTCTGCGAGACGCGGGCCACCCGGTGCGTTGACGAGTATTTTCTGCTCCTGAAAAATTCTCGCGGGAATTGCCGGCATTCCCGCTATCGTTATGGGTTTTCTGGGGATGCAGGCGGCGAATGAGGGGCGTGCCACCAACAAGGGCATGTCCATTGCGGGTATCGCCTTGGGCGTCCTCTCCATCGTGCTGCTGATCGTTTCCTATGCTACTGGTCTGAATGAGCGGCTCATGAGTGGGTTCGAGTCCTAAGGTCCTCACCTCCCGCCTTCGCTCCGCCGCGCAGGGGCTTTGCCGGCTGTCTGCGCTGCGGGGCGAAGGGTTGTGGGAGCATGTCCATCCGGGCCGATGGGGTGTTCTCCCCGTTGAGATGAGGTTGTTCCCAGGGTGTGATACGTGTTCTCGTGTAGACTCAGTGCTGCGCTTCACACCAGGGAAGGAATAATGAGCGATTTGAATCCTTATCCGGCGGATCCTTATCATCAAGGAGCTGCTGGTACCCCATATCCGACCGACTTCGATGGTGTCTCCCAGTCTGCGTCGGCCGTGTCGTCGACCCAGAATGGTTACTACAGCGCGGACGCTCTTGGCGATCAGTCACCCCGCTTCCCGGCAGCATCGGGAGGCCAGATGGTTCCTTATCCGGGGGATGGCCAGCAGCCGTACAGCCAGGCCTATGGGCAGCCCTACAGTCAGCAGTATCCCTATACGCCGTCTTCTTATGGCCCGTATCCACCATATGGTCAGGGCGTGTACTGGGGGGCGCCTTACGATCCGCGTCGACATGAGGCGAACGCCCTCGGTGGGTGGGCGCTCGGGCTCGGTATTGCGAGTATCGTTGCGAGCTGTTTGTCTTTCGGCCTGATCTTGGGCATATCGGCGATCGTCGTCGGAGTCCTGGGAATGCGCGCCGCCAATGAGGGGCGTGCCTCGAACAAGGGGCTGTCGATAGCCGGAGTGGTGACAGGCGGCATTGGCGCTGTCATCGGTGCTGCCTATCTTATTCTGTTTATAGTGATGTTGTCTCAATGAACCGTATGTCTGAAAACTGCTACCCGACTGCGTCGACGAAGCACAAGCGCTCCGGTGAGCGTGCGGGACACGGGAGGCGGATCGGACTGGGCCTTCTGATGGTTCTGCCCTCCCTTCCCGGTGGCCTCATCGTGCTGCGCGCACTGACTCTGCCTCGCAATTCTCCGGGGCTTCCCGACCTCTGCCCGCTTCACCGCACCACCGGGCTGTGGTGCCCACTGTGCGGAGGCACCCGGGCGACCCGGGAACTCATGCACGGCGACCTGTGGGCAGCCATGGGTTACAACCCCTTCGCGCTCGTCCTGGAGGTGGTGGTCATGGTGATGGTGGCGCGCTGGTTGCTCGCATGGCTCCGAGGCCAGCGGCGGCCGCTCGTCACCGGTAGGGAGGGGATCCTTCTCGGGGTGGCGCTGGCCGTTTTCGCGGTGGTGCGCAACCTGCCAGGCATGTGGGTCTACTTCGGCCCTCTGCTCGGTCCTCCGGGCTGAGCAGCACCCGGCGTGCATAATGCGGTTGTGACTCTCGATTCCCAGATCTCTGCGCGCCTGAAGCGCAACGCGGACGGCCTGGTCTGCGCCGTCGTCCAGCAGCACGACTCACGTGAGGTCCTCATGGTGGGGTGGATGGACGATGAGGCGCTTCGGCGCACCCTGGAAGAGGGACGAGTGACCTTCTGGTCGCGGTCGCGGCGTGAGTACTGGCGCAAAGGTGATACGTCCGGACACGCGCAGTACGTCAAGTCCGTTCATCTGGACTGCGACGGCGACGCCCTCCTGATCGAGGTCGATCAGGTTGGAGCCGCCTGCCACACCGGTGAGCGCACCTGCTTCCTGGCCGGGGGTGATCTGGGAGCGCACGTGGGAGAGCGACCCAGCTGACCGCTCCGCGGCCAGTACGGTTTGGCGATTTGCAACAGACGGCCTCGGGCCGTCACGATGGATACGAACAGGCGCCCCACCGGAGCGCCGGCAAGTGAGATCGGGGAGGTGTGCGATGACCTCGTTCGAGGCGATGGTGGCTGAGGCCAAGGCGGCCGCCGACCGCCGCGCTTCGCTGGTTCCCCTGGCCCGCCTCAAAGAGGCCTCCCGCCTGGTTCCCGGTGCTATCAGCGCCCTGTCCAGCCTGCGCACCGATGACCGGGCGGTCACGGTGATCGCCGAGGTGAAGCGCTCCACAGCCACGTTCGCGGATCTCAGCGGCGTCGGGGATCCGGGGATGCTGGCCTGCTTCTACGCCGCCGGCGGCGCCGCCTGCGTCTCAGTGGTCACCGGGCCGAGCGCTACGCGAGGCTCCCTCAAGGACCTGGACGCCGTCAGGGCCTCAGTGGATCTTCCCGTCCTCGCCAACGACCTGGTGGTCACGCCCTACCAGGTGCACGAGGCCCGGGCTCACGGCGCCGATCTGCTCATGCTCGATGCCCGCCTCGAGACCCTGGTGCTTGAGGGACTCATCGAGAGGGTCCACTCCCTGGGGATGGGCGCCGTCGTTGAGGTCCGTACCCGCCGTGAGGCGCTGACCGCGGTCGATGCGGGGGCCTGCATCGTGGCCATCGACACCCGCGATCCCGACACCCTGGCCGTCGACTGCAGCCTGTTCGATCAGGTCACTGACGTTCTGCCGACGCAGGTCGTACGGATCGCGGCCGGAGGAGTCAGAGGTCCGCACGATGTCATGAGCTTCGCGCGCTGCGGGGCCGATGTCGTCCTCGTCGGTGAGGCCATCATCCGCTCCACCGACCCCCAGCAGTTCGTTGCCGAGCTGGTCGCCGCCGGCGCCCACCCGGCACTGATCCCCTCCGCCCACCGAGAGGTTCTCTGAGTGCCTGTCGCCACCCTTTCCGCCATGATGTCAACGATGCCCGCGATGCCAACGTTGTCGGCGATGCCGTTCACGGCCGCGCTGAGAGAGGGCATACCGAGCCCTTCCTCGGCCGTGTGGTACCTCGGCCCCATCCCGGTGCGGGCCTATGCGTTGTGCATCCTCACCGGAGTCTTCGTGGCCGTGTGGTGGTCGGACCGGCGCTACCGGGCCCGGGGAGGCCGACCGGAGCTGGTCCTCGACGTCGCCATCGTGGCCGTGCCGGCTGGAATCGTGGGAGCTCGTCTCTACCACGTGGTCACCTCGCCCGACGACTACTTCGGCCCCAACGGCGACCTGGCCCGTATCCCACAGACATGGCAGGGGGGCCTGGGAATCTGGGGAGGTATCGCCGGCGGGGTCCTGGCCGGGGTTCTTCTTCTGCGCCATCGCGGCCTGCGGGTGGCTCCGCTGGCCGACGCCGTCGCCCCGACGCTGCTGGTCGCTCAGGCGATCGGTCGCCTGGGGAACTGGTTCAACCAGGAGCTCTACGGCGCCCCGACGACGCTGCCCTGGGGACTGCGGATCGACGACGCCCACCTGCCGGCGGGCTCCACCTACCCGCCCGGCACCCTGTTTCATCCGACCTTCCTCTATGAGGCCCTGTGGAACCTGGCCGGAGCGGTCCTCCTGGTGTGGATCGGCAGAAGGATGGTCGCCCGCAGCGGGGTCACAGGCGGCAGGCTGCTATGGATCTACCTCATGGTCTACACCGCAGGCCGGGTGTGGATTGAGATGCTGCGCATCGACGAGGCCGAGACGGTCCTCGGCCTGCGACTGAACGTGTGGACCTCCATCGTCATCTTCCTCGTCGGCGCCATTGGACTGATCCTCTCCTCGCGACGTCCCTTGAGCGACGCCATCGACAGGCCGGGGCACAGGGCGAGGAAGGACGGATCAGCGGCCGATGAGGACGACTCCGCCGAGGACATCGCCGCCGAGCATGACTCGTCTGAGGACGCCTCACCCGCAGAACCTGCTGCCGCGGAGTCGGCCCGCCCGGACCAGGCGGATTCGTAGCGACCGAATCGGGGACCCGCCGGCCACTCCGGCGGGAGACAAGTGGGTGAGGATGGTCGCAACCTGACGACTGACGAGATTCCTCCTCGTGCGCAGGGCCCGGTGTCCCGTATTCTGAACCCATGCGTAGAGCCAAGATCGTATGTACCCTCGGACCCGCTACCGACTCCCCCGAGCAGGTGCAAGCGCTCGTGGACGCCGGCATGAACGTCGCGCGCATCAACCGCTCCCACGGTCGCGCCGAGGACCAGGAGGAAGTCATCGGCCGTATCCGGGAGGCCGCCGACGCTTCCGGCCGCGCCGTCGCCATCCTCGTCGACCTCCAGGGCCCCAAGATCCGCCTGGGGCGGTTCGTGGACGACCAGAAGGTCATGCTCAACAAGGGCGACGAGTTCACCATCACCATTGACGACGTCCTGGGCACCGTCAAGCGCGCCTCCACCACCTTCAAGGGACTTCCCGGCGACTGCCGCCCCGGTGACCGGCTCCTCATCGACGACGGCAACGTCGCGGTGCGCGTCGTGGCCGTCACCGACACCGACGTCGTCACCAAGGTCGAGGTGCCCGGCTACGTCTCCAACAACAAGGGCATCAACCTGCCCGGCGTCGCCGTCTCCGTGCCGGCCCTCAGCGAGAAGGACCGCGAGGACCTGCGTTGGGCCCTCAAGATCGGTGCCGACCTCATCGCCCTGTCCTTCGTGCGCGACGCCGATGACATCAAGGACGTCCACGAGATCATGGACGAGGTCGGCGTGCGCATCCCGGTCATCGCCAAGATCGAGAAGCCCCAGGCGGTGGAGAACCTCTTCGACATCGTCTCCACCTTCGACGGCATCATGGTGGCCCGTGGCGACCTCGGTGTGGAAATGCCCCTGGAGGCCGTCCCGCTGGTGCAGAAGCGGGCCATCGAGCTGGCCCGCCGCCAGGCCAAGCCGGTCATCGTGGCCACCCAGGTCCTGGAGTCCATGATCCAGAACCCGCGGCCCACGCGGGCCGAGGCCTCCGACTGCGCCAACGCCATTCTCGACGGCGCCGACGCCGTCATGCTCTCCGGTGAGACCTCCGTGGGCGCCTACCCCATCGAGGCCGTGCGCACCATGGCCAGCATCATCGAGAACGTCGAGGAGCACGGAGGGGAGCGCATCCCCGGCCTGGGCTCCTACCCGCAGACGCGAGGTGGGGCACTGACCCGCGCCGCTGCGGAGATGGGCGAGCACCTCGACGTCACCTACCTGGTGACCTTCACCCAGTCCGGTGACACCGCCCGGCGCCTGTCTCGTCTGCGCTCGCCGCTTCCGCTGCTGGCCTTCACCCCGCTGCGTGAGACGCGCAACCAGCTCGCCGTCTCCTGGGGCGTGCAGTGCTACGAGGTGCCCGAGGTCCAGCACACTGACGAGATGGTGGCCCAGGTCGATGAGATCCTTCAGGACAAGCATCTGGCCCAGCCCGGGGACACCGTCGTCATCGTGGCCGGAATGCCTCCGGGCACGCCCGGCTCGACCAACTCGATCCGTGTCCACACCGTCGGTGAGACGGGCGACTACAAGGTCTGAGCACCGGTTCTGATCCGTCGAGGGGTCTCCCACCTATCACCGGGAGGCCCCTCGATCCGGTTCAGGGCGACGGGTTCCGGCATCTGCTTGCCGCTGATGAATCGGTGGGGGCAGGACACCGCAGAGTGGAGCTCTGCGGTCACAGCCTCATCGCCGTAGCCACCACTGGGGAGTCAGATCGGCAAGAGTCATGGTCTTCCCGGCAGCGAAGTCGATCATCACCTCGATGTCCCCGAACCGGCTCGGCATCAGCTGCGTCATCATTTCTCGACATGCTCCACACGGCGGACCGGTACGGCCGTCGCGCATGATCGTCAGAACCCGTCGAATCGCATCCTCACCGTTGGTCATCATGTTGAGGATCGCGTTGCGCTCGGCACAGATTCCCAGGGTGCAGGCGGTATCCACGCAGACGCCCGTATAGATTCTTCCCGAGGACGACTCCACTGCAGCTGCGACACCGCCCGCCTCGATGTACGAGGACACGTGACGAGGACGTTGAACAGCTTTGGCCGCTTCGTACAGTGAGACCCACGTGGTGCTCAAGGTGCTCTCCATCTGACTGGTCTGTCCTGAGGTGGGGGTGGGTAGGGACTTGCTGGTACCTCCGGTGGGACTCGAACCCACAACACTCCGATTTTGAGTCGGATGCCTCTGCCAATTGGGCTACGGAGGCACGCCGTCCGCTCTGCGGGGGCGCTAACAGCGAGATCATACTAGGATCACAGCCGTGAGCAATGAGTCCAGCACCACCAAGTCCCGCCGGGTGCTCGTCGCTGAGGACGAGACCCTCATCCGCCTTGACATCGTCGAGACTCTCACCGACGCCGGCTACGAGATCGTCGCGGAGGCCGCAGATGGTGAGGAGGCCGTCCGCCTGGCTGATGAGCATGATCCCGACCTGTGCGTTCTTGACGTCAAGATGCCGGTGACCGACGGCATCACCGCGGCGGAGAGGATTCTCGAGAAGCACAACTGCGCCGTCATCATGCTGACCGCCTTCTCCCAGACCGAGCTCGTCGAACGAGCGAGCGCCGCCGGCGCCATGGCCTACGTCGTCAAGCCCTTCACCCCGGCGGACCTCATCCCGGCACTTGAGATCGCCATGTCCCGGCACGAGGAGATCCTCTCCCTGGAGAGTGAGATTTCCGACCTCACCGAGCGCTTCGAGACCCGCAAGCGCGTCGACCGGGCCAAGGGGCTGCTCATGGAGCGCATGGGGCTGAGCGAACCGGAGGCCTTCCGCTGGCTGCAGAAGACCTCCATGAACCGGCGTCTGACCATGCGCGAGGTGGCCGACGCCGTCATCGAGCAGGTCGGTTCAGCCAAGAAGGACTGAGCACCCACTGATAGCCCAGTGCGGCGCAGCGCCTCAGGTGAACAGGCTGCGCAGCGTCCCGACGGCGATGGTGCGCTCATCGTCGTCAGTGACCGTTACCTGGTAGACCACGGTACGACGGCCGCGGTGCAGGGGAGTGGCGGTCGCCTTCACCCAGCCCTGGGACACGGCGCGCAGGTGGCTGACCGTCAGCTCCGCCCCGACCGGGACGGCGTCGTCGGGCGCGCCCGCGCGCGCGGCCACGGAGGCAGCCGTCTCGATGAGCGCGGCGGTGGCACCGCCGTGCAGGATCCCGACGACCTGTCGGGCCCCGTCGACCGGCATCCGGACCTCGGTCCGATGAGCGTCGCGAGTCACCACCTCCATCCCGAGGGTCTCCATGAGCGTGCCCTCTTCACTGTCCTCCAGCACCGCGTGCAGTGCCGAGGAAGCGGAGACGGCAGAGCCCGCGGGACGCGGATCCGGGAACGGGCGCCTGGCAGGGTCCGGGAAGGCCACGGCTGATGCGCTCGCTCCGGAGTAGGAGGCCGCAGTGACGCGGCCCACGGGGCCCAGCGGCCCGACGACCGCCGGCGAGCTGGGGGAGTCGGCGGAGACAGGAGAGGCCTGAGAGTCACTAGTGTCCCCTACGCTGATGGGGGAGACGGGCGAGTCGGACTGTGGATGGCTCATGGGCCTAGGCTGGCACGGTGAGCACCACCGCGACCAGCCCTGCGACGAGTCCAACACCTCAGTCCCCCTCGGACCCGGTTCCCGAGCGGCTTCTTCTCATCGACGGACACTCAATGGCCTTCCGTGCCTTCTACGCCCTGCCCGTCGACAACTTCACCACGTCGACCGGTCAGTCCACCAACGCCGTCCACGGCTTCGTCTCCATGTTCCTGTCGCTGCTGGACAGCGAGCGGCCCACCCACGTGGCCGTCGCCTTCGACCTGCCGGGAGGCACCTTCCGCACCGAGGAGTACGCCGAGTACAAGGGAACCCGCGATGAGACCCCGCAGCCCTTCCTCGGGCAGGTCGAGCTCATCCAGGAGGTCCTGGAGGCCATGGGCGTCACAGCGCTCACCGCTCCGGGCTACGAGGCCGACGACATCCTGGCCACCCTGGCGGCCTCCGCCCAGGCTGAGGACATGGAGGTTCTCATCTGTTCGGGGGACCGCGACTCCTTCCAGACGGTCACTGAGCGGTGCACCGTGCTCTACCCGGTCAAGGGCGTGTCAACACTGCGCCGCATGACGCCTCAGGAGGTGGAGGAGCGCTACGGGGTGACGCCCGAGCGCTACCCGCACCTGGCCGCCCTGGTCGGCGAGACCAGTGACAACCTGCCCGGGGTTCCGGGGGTGGGCCCCAAGACCGCCGCCAAGTGGCTCAACCTCTATGACGGGCTCGACGGCGTCATCGCTCACGCGGACCAGATCAAGGGCAAGGCCGGACAGTCGCTGCGCGATCACCTCGACGACGTCGTGCGCAACCGCCGCCTCAACCGCCTGCTCACCGACCTGGACCTTGGGATCGAGCCCCGCACCGACCTGCGCCTCACGGGTGCCGACCGCGCCGGCCTGGCGCGCGTGTTCGAGACCCTGGAGTTCCGCACCCTGCACCAGCGGGCGCTGCGCATCCTGAGCTTCGCCGACACCTCCGACCACGCCGAGCCGAGTGAGGCAGACGAAGCCGGTGCCTTGAACGCGTTGAGCGACTTGGAGATCGTCTCGCTGGGACACGATCTAGCCGCGGGGCGGCTGGCTGAATGGTTGAAGACCAGCCTGCCGGCGGATGACGACAACGGCACTCGCCCCCTGGGTGTGGATGTCGTCGGTGTCCTCAGGCCTGTGGAAGGCGATGCCGCGCTCGTGTCACTGTCCGATGGCTCTCGGGCGGTCGCCATCGACCTGACTGAGGTCCTGCCCGAGGACGAAACAGCCCTGGCCCGGCTCCTGGCCGACGTGGAGCGTCCCAAGCTCGTCGCCGACGCCAAGGGGAGCTGGCACGCGCTGAGCGCCCGGGGGCTCACGCTCGACGGCGTCGTCGCAGATCCCTCCCTGGCCGGCTACCTGTGCCGCCCTGAACAGCGCAGCTATGACGTCGAGACTCTCACCCAGCGTTGGCTCGGCATCGACCTGGCCGCAGTCAACGAGGGCGGTGCCGGGGGTGACGGCGGCTCCGGTGAGTCCCAGAGCGCATTCGACCTCGAGGCCCTCACCTCTCAGGAGGCCGTTGCCCCCTCCCACCTGGCCAGTGCGCGCCGGGCCGCCGCCCTGCTCCCGCTCCAGGCCGTGCTCGATGAGCAGATGGCGGCTCGTGACGCCGCCGGACTGTTCACCGACCTGGAGATGCCCGTGGCCGCAACCCTGACCGTCATGGAGGACGCCGGCATCGCCGTCGACGACGCCGTGCTCCAAGCCCGCCAGACCGAGCTCGACGCCCGCGTGACTCACGCTGCCGAGGGCGCCTACGCCGCCGCCGGGCGAGAGCTCAACCTCTCCAGCCCCAAGCAGCTCCAGGCCGTCCTGTTCGATGAGCTGAAGATGCCCAAGACCCGCAAGACCAAGACCGGCTACACCACGGACGCCGACGCCCTGGCCGGGCTGTATGCCAAGACCTCGCACCCCTTCCTGGAGCACCTTCTTGAGCACCGCGACGCCATCAAGCTGCGGCAGACGGTTGAGGGACTGCGCAAGGCGATCCAGGCCGACGGGCGCATCCACACCACCTTCCAGCAGACCATCGCCGCCACGGGGCGCCTGTCCTCCACCGACCCCAACCTGCAGAACATCCCGGCACGTCACGAGGAGGGGATGCGCATCCGCGAGGCATTCACCGTCGGCGAGGGCTACGAGTGCCTCATGACCGCCGACTACTCCCAGATCGAGATGCGCATCATGGCGCACCTGTCCGCGGACCAGGCGCTGATCGAGGCCTTCCGCAGCGGGGAAGACCTGCACCGCTACGTCGCCGCCCTGGTCCACGGCATCGAGGTCGAGGACGTGACCGCCCAGCAGCGCAGCCACGTCAAGGCCATGAGCTATGGACTGGCCTACGGCCTGTCGACCTTCGGGCTGGCCCGTCAGCTCGGTATCGACAACGCTGAGGCAGCCGATCTGAGGAACGCCTACTTCGCCAGGTTCGGAAAGGTCCACGACTACCTGGAGTCCGTGGTGGAGCAGGCGCGCCGAGACGGATACACCGAGACGATGTTCGGACGGCGCCGCTACCTGCCCGACCTGACCAGCGACAACCGGCAGCGCCGTGAGATGGCTGAGCGGGCCGCCCTCAACGCCCCCATTCAGGGCAGCGCCGCCGATATCGTCAAGAAGGCCATGATCGATGTCGACAGCGCGCTGCGCGAGCAGGCCCTGACGAGCCGCATTCTTCTGCAGATCCACGACGAGCTCCTCATCGAGGTCGCGCCCGGAGAGGCCGAGGCTGTTGAGAGCCTCCTCAAGGAGCAGATGGGTGGGGCAGCAGAGCTCTCGGTCCCCCTGGACGTCGCCGTCGGACGAGGGCGGACCTGGCGTGAGGCCGCCCACTAGAGCCCCCTCCACGTCCCGCGCTCATTGCCTGAAGAAGCCGGTGATATACGAATGAGATCGTCACGTCATCCTTTTGACATCAAGTCGTCAGATGACGTGAGCGATTGCACGCATGTACGGGATAATGCTTGAGCATCGTCTAGTTACGGATTCGTCACGTACTGCTAAGGTTCATTCGTGCGCTCCTGGGCGTCTCCTATGAGACTGATCCAACCAGGTCGATGAATTGGTCCGGGCCGATTCACGTCACTGGGGAGCACGCGGTCCCTATCAACCCGATCCAACTATCCGCATTCGGAGCATCCACTCAATGACAACCACTACGCCCAGCCCCGCCCCGGTCGCCGTCAACGACATCGGTTCGACCGAGGAGATCCTCGCCGCCGTTGACGAGACCATCAAGTACTTCGATGACGGCGATATCGTCGAGGGCACTGTCGTCAAGGTCGACCGTGATGAGGTCCTCCTCGACATCGGCTACAAGACCGAAGGCGTCATCCTCGCTCGCGAGCTGTCCATCAAGCACGATGTCGACCCCGACGAGATCGTCTCCGTCGGCGACGAGATCGAAGCCCTCGTCCTGCAGAAGGAGGACAAGGAAGGGCGTCTGCTCCTGAGCAAGAAGCGCGCGCAGTACGAGCGCGCCTGGGGCACCATCGAGCGCATCAAGGAGGAGGACGGCGTCGTCACCGGCTCCGTCATCGAGGTCGTCAAGGGCGGTCTCATCCTGGACATTGGCCTGCGCGGCTTCCTGCCCGCCTCCCTGGTGGAGATGCGTCGCGTTCGCGACCTCCAGCCCTACGTGGGCCGCGAGCTCGAGGCGAAGATCATTGAGCTGGACAAGAACCGCAACAACGTGGTCCTCTCCCGTCGCGCCTGGCTCGAGCAGACCCAGTCCGAGGTCCGCACCAACTTCCTGCAGACCCTGCAGAAGGGGCAGGTCCGCTCCGGTGTCGTGTCCTCCATCGTCAACTTCGGTGCCTTCGTGGACCTGGGTGGCGTCGACGGTCTGGTCCACGTCTCCGAGCTGTCCTGGAAGCACATCGACCACCCCTCCGAGGTCGTCGAGGTCGGCAACGAGGTCACGGTCGAGGTCCTGGACGTCGACTTCGACCGCGAGCGCGTCTCCCTGTCGCTCAAGGCGACCCAGGAGGACCCGTGGCAGGCCTTCGCCCGGACCCACGCCATCGGCCAGGTCGTTCCCGGCAAGGTCACCAAGCTCGTTCCCTTCGGCGCCTTCGTGCGTGTCGAGGACGGCATCGAGGGCCTGGTCCACATCTCCGAGCTGGCGCAGCGTCACGTCGAGGTCCCCGAGCAGGTGGCCAAGGTCGGCGACGAGGTCTTCGTCAAGGTCATCGACATCGACCTGGAGCGCCGTCGCATCTCCCTGTCGCTGAAGCAGGCCAACGAGGGTGTCGACCCCGCCTCCGAGGACTTCGACCCCAGCCTCTACGGGATGGCGGCCGAGTACGACGAGCAGGGCAACTACAAGTACCCCGAGGGCTTCGACCCGGAGACCAACGAGTGGCTCGAGGGCTACGACGCCCAGCGCGAGGCGTGGGAGGCCGAGTACGCGGCTGCTCACGCCCGCTGGGAGGCCCACAAGGCCCAGGTCGCCAAGGCCCTGGAGGAGGAGCAGGAGTCCGGTGCTCCGGCAGCCCCCGCCGGCGGCACCTCGTACTCCTCGGCGCCGTCGGAGGCCTCCGGCACGCTGGCCTCCGATGAGGCCCTGGCCGCTCTGCGCGAGAAGCTCACCGGTAACTGAGCATCCGCACCTTTTCAGTGGTCAGGACTGATCTCTGACATCATCTGAGGGTCTCTGCCTGCTCCGCAGGCAGAGACCCTCAGACGTCCGGTGCCTTCTCCCCATCGCTCAGGTGACGTGCCTGTGCGAGGCTGTGGTCGGGCCCCGTGCTCCCTGCTTCCTAGAAGCCGGAACCAGAACGTGACGACCGTTGGAGACGATATGAGCTATTGGGGCGACATTGCCCGTGCTCTGGAGGATGTCGACCCCATCTGCCCCAGCCGCGTCGCTGCAGCGGCCCTGTGGAAGGCGGTTGCCGCCGACGACGTCGAGGGGGCGGATGCGGGGAGCGCGCCCGATGGGGTGGTGGAGGCGGTCTGCGCCATCGACCGGGCTTGGCTGGTTCAGCTGGGCCAGGACCCGGACACGAGCAGAACGAGCCTTGAGCAGGCGACCGCTTTCTGCCAAGGGATTCGGGCGGCTCACGGCCGTTCGACGCTCCCGCTGCGTTACGCCCAGGTGGAGCTCTCCGCCGTCCTCGGCCTCAGGGACGAGGCCCTCGAGCAGCTCCGTGAGGCCAGACTCTTCTCCTTCGGCAAGACCGATACCGGAGCCGTGCTGGCCACCGCCCGTATGCACGATGACTACTCCGGCGTCATCAGCACAACCACGGCCACACCCAAGCGCGCCGAGGCCGATCCCGTGGAGAGCGCACGGGGGCTGGGCGCGGTGCTGGTTCCCTACCTGGCCCACCAACGCATCGTCGAGGCCGAGGACGCCTTCGCCTCCTTGAGCCTGCTCCACCTTCCAGATGCCGTGTCACTCCAGAGCCTGGCGGACAGGCTCGAGTACCTGGGACTGTCCTCCCAGTGGCAACGGGCCATCGCACTCATCCGTCACAGCCCTATGAAGGCCGTCTCTGAGGCCTCGGCCTGGCAACTGATGAACACCGCTGTCGGACTGGCCCTCGTCATGAGGGCGGCCAACCGGGCGGACTACGGAAAGCACGCCCTGGGTGCCTCGCTGAGCTGGACAACGCCGTGGGGGAACCTGGAGCTCACGGCCTGGGACACCGTCGGCCACGCCTATGACGTCATGACCGGCTTCGTGCGCGGCGTCGCTCACCGCTTCGATGTCCGCAACGGCAACAACGGCGTGTCGTACCGGGTCGAGATGAGGATGGCCGCTGAGGCCGCAGGTCTGGCCAGCCGGTCCTACGGGACGGTGACGAGCGCCGTACCGGCAGATCGTGCCCGGTTGCGTAACCAGGGAGCGCTGCTCAAGGAGGTCCGCGAGCTGCTCACGCTGTCTCGTGGTTATGGCATGGAGTCAGTGCGACAGCGCGCCATGTCGACCGCGGAGACGGTCAGCGCCTCACTGTCGGAGGTGGTGGATGACTCCACCTTGGAGCTGGTCGTCGACCTTCGCCTGGCCTTCGGCCGGCTGCTGGCGGCACTTGGCGCCAATGAGCGCGCGGAGAAGGAGCATCTCGACACCGCGGAGCTGAGCCTGAGCCAGGGGTGGACGGAAACGGCCTGCGCCGCCCTGGCTCTGGCTTCGCACGCCGCTCAGGCCCGCGGGGACCGCGCTTCCAGCGGCAGGGCATGGCACCAGTGCCGTGACGCGATGGAGTCCTGGCCGATGAACCGGCCAGGAGAGCGCTGCGGGATACTCGTCGACGCCGTCGGCGACCCTCTGGTCGCTGTGCAGGTCCTCTCAGCCCTGGCGGAGGTCCTGGTCGACGGGGTGGAGGAGGACCATACTCGTGCACCGATCATCCGCGAGATCATCTCGCGGGCCTCGGAGCAGGCCTCCCGGTGCGTGAGTCCCCCGCAGGGCGCGGTGGAGTCGCTGGCCCGGGTCGAGGAGCGCATCGCGCCCTACGGGCGGGGCCGGGGAGGAAGAAGGCGACCCGGTTCGACCACCACGATCACGACTGACGGCCAGGCGGCCGCAGGGGGCAAGTGAGCTGGCACTGACAAGGCGAGGCTGCGCCCGGTGGACACCGGTGCCTGCTGTATCACCACGCGCTGGCCCGGCCCGGGCAGGTCACGGCATGATGGGACCATGCGCCACACACCTGTACCCCGTCCCACTCGTCGTCCGAAGGACCGAGCCCTGCGCGTGGGGCTCACCGGTGGCATCGGCTCAGGCAAGTCGACGGTGGCCTGCCTGCTCGAGGAGCGCGGCGCGGTCGTGACCAGTGCTGATGAGGTCGCTCGCGACGTCGTCAGCCCGGGCAGTGACGGTCTTGCGGCAGTGGTGGCCGAGTTCGGGGAAGGGATTTTAGCCCCGGACGGCTCCCTGGACCGCAGTGCCCTGGGGCGCCTGGTCTTCTCCGACGACCTACGCCGTGCCCGCCTGGAGGAGCTCCTCCTGCCCCTGATCGCAGCAGAGGCGTGGGCTCGGATGGGTACGGTTCCGGCCGGGCAGGTGGCGGTCTACGACGTTCCTCTCCTCGTCGAAGGACAGATGCAGGACCTGTTCGATCTCGTCATCGTCGTCGAGGCCCAGCTCGAGCTGCGTCTGGAGCGGCTCGCTGCGCGGGGGATGACCCGTGACGAGGCGCTGGCTCGTATCGCTGTGCAGGCCACCGACGAGGAACGCCGAGCCGTCGCCGACGTCGTCGTGTCCAACTCCGGGGCGCTGGAAGACCTGAACGCCGAGGTCGACAGGCTCTGGAGCACCCGGATCCTGGAGCCGGGAGCCACCGCCTGACGGCAGGGGAGACCTTCCCATCGGCGGACACCGCGCCCACTCCTACAGTGGGGCGGAACCGAGAGGTAGATCCGGAAGGCAGGTTCAGCCCGAGCAGCTGTTGCGTCGAGAGGTGGTGCGGGCGGGGCCGAGGGCTCCGACGATGGTGGCGGAGACGGCGACGATGAAGGCCATGAGGGATCCTTGGACTCAGGGGATGACGACAGGGCGCAGGGGCGGGCCTCATGGGCATCCACATGAACGTGGGACGGGACGACCCGGCGTCCTGCGAGAACCACCGTAATAGGTGAACTCGATTGAAAGGTTCCTTCCCGGATACAAAGACGTATCTGTGTGGTGACGGCCGGATCGCAGGATGATGAACGAGGTGACCGCGCGGTCAGAGGTGTCCATGGTGTCGGTCGGACCGCGTAGCCTGAGGGCATGCGTCCCGTTACCGAGCTCCAGCGCGCAGCCAAGCCCTTTGAGGTCGTCAGTCCCTACTCACCCAGCGGGGACCAGCCCACGGCGATCGCCGAGCTGACCGAGCGCCTCCGGGCGGGGGAGAAGGACATCGTCCTGCTCGGTGCCACGGGAACCGGCAAGTCCGCGACCACCGCCTGGCTCGTCGAGCAGGTCCAGCGCCCTACCCTCATCCTGGAGCCCAACAAGACCCTGGCCGCCCAGATGGCCGCCGAGTTCCGTGAGCTTCTCCCGAACAACGCAGTGGAGTACTTCGTCTCCTACTACGACTACTACCAGCCCGAGGCCTACGTCCCGCAGACGGACACCTTCATCGAGAAGGACTCCTCCATCAATGACGAGGTCGAGCGCCTGCGCCACAGCGCCACCAACTCCCTGCTCACCCGCCGGGACGTCGTCGTGGTCTCCTCGGTCTCCTGCATCTACGGCCTGGGCACCCCCCAGGAGTACGTGGACCGGATGACGCCCCTGGAAGTGGGCCAGCAGATCGACCGGGACGATCTTCTGCGGCGTTTCGTGACGATGCAGTACACCCGCAACGACATCGACTTCACCCGGGGCACCTTCCGCGTGCGTGGCGACACGGTGGAGATCATCCCGATGTACGAGGAGCTCGCCATCCGCATCGAGTTCTTCGGGGACGAGATCGAGGCCCTGGCCACGCTGCACCCCGTGACCGGGGACGTCATCGACACTGTCGAGCAGGTCTTCGTCTTCCCCGCCTCCCACTACGTGGCCGGCCCCGAACGCATGCAGAAGGCCATTGAGGGCATTGAGGCCGAGCTCGCCGAGCGTCTGGCCCAGCTCGAGCACGACGGCCGTCTCCTGGAGGCCCAGCGCCTGCGCATGCGCACCACCTACGACCTGGAGATGCTTCAGCAGATCGGCATGTGCTCGGGGATCGAGAACTACTCGCTGCACATCGACGGGCGCGAGACCGGCACCCCGCCCAATACCCTCCTGGACTACTTCCCCGAGGACTTCCTCCTCGTCATCGATGAGTCCCACGTGACCGTCCCCCAGATCGGCGCCATGCACGAGGGGGACGCCTCCCGCAAGCGCACCCTGGTCGAGCACGGATTCCGTCTGCCCTCCGCACTGGACAACCGCCCCCTGACCTTCGCCGAGTTCGAGGACCGCATCGGTCAGACCGTCTACCTATCGGCCACCCCGGGTGACTACGAGACCCAGCGCTCCGACGGCGTCGTCGAGCAGATCATCCGGCCCACGGGACTGGTGGACCCCAAGGTCGTCGTCAAGCCCACGCAGGGACAGATCGACGACCTGCTCGAGGAGGTGCGCGCCCGTGTGGAGCGCCAGGAGCGGATCCTGGTGACCACCCTGACCAAGCGCATGGCCGAGGACCTGACCACCTACCTCGCCGAGAGGGGCGTGCGCGTGGAGTACCTCCACTCCGACGTCGACACGCTGCGACGCGTCGAGCTCCTGCGCGAGCTGCGGCTGGGGCGCTTCGACGTCCTGGTGGGCATCAACCTGCTGCGTGAGGGCCTGGACCTGCCGGAGGTCTCGCTCGTATCCATCCTGGACGCGGACAAGGAGGGCTTCCTGCGCTCGACCCGCTCCCTGGTGCAGACCATCGGACGTGCCGCCCGCAACGTCTCCGGCGAGGTCCACATGTACGCCGACACCATCACCCCGGCCATGGCTGAGGCCATCGAGGAGACTGAGCGCCGCCGCACCAAGCAGCTGGCCTACAACGCCGAGCACGGCATCGACCCGCAACCGCTGCGCAAGAAGATCGCCGACGTCACCGACATGCTCGCCCGCGAGGACGTCGACACCGCCGACCTCCTGGCCGGCGGCTACCGGGGCCATGAGGACTCCTCGGTGCGGGCCCGACGCAAACACGCCGCCGAGGCCACCGTGCGCGAGAAGCTCGCCGGGGCGGCGCAGGGCGACCTCGCCGAGCTCATCAACGAGCTCACCCAGCAGATGCACGCCGCCGCCGAGGACCTCCACTTCGAGCTCGCCGCCCGGCTGCGCGACGAGATCCAAGACCTCAAGAAGGAGCTGCGCGCCATGCGGGCCGCCGACTGATCTCACAGCCATGAGTGACTCGACGTGGCTACGTCGAGAGGAAGCGTCCCGTTAGACTCTCAGGCGTTATACACGGAGGGGAGTACTCCCAACCAACGGCGACGTCGTCATCACGGCGGTGCGGGCACCACATCAGTCCTGCGTTCCCGGCGTCGCGGCCAGAGTGAAGCGCGCCTTGAGCGCCTGTCCACGTGGCGGGAGGAGACCTCCGGTACCAGTTCCGTACCGGAGGAGAACACGTGGACGTCCACATCCTGGGGTGGATCGGCCTGGCGGCCATCATCCTGACCCTCATCGTGATCGACATCGTCGGTCACGTGCGCACCCCCCACGAGCCCACCATGAAGGAGGCCGCCGTCTGGTCGGTGGCCTATATCGGCATGGCCCTGGTCTTCGGCGGCATCGTCTGGTTCGTGTGGGGCGGGGGCTTCGCCCAGGAGTACCTGGCCGGCTACATCACCGAGAAGGCGCTGAGCATCGACAACCTCTTCGTCTTCGTCATCATGATGTCCTCCTTCAAGGTGCCCCGGAAGTACCAGCAGGAGGTGCTGCTCGCCGGCATCGTCATCGCCCTTATTCTCCGGCTCATCTTCATCCTCGCCGGCGCCGCGCTCATCGAGAACTTCTCCTGGGTGTTCTACTTCTTCGGAGCCTGGCTCCTGTGGACCGCCTTCTCCCAGGCCCGGGAGGGCGTCCAGGAGCCCGACGACGATGACGAGGAGTACAGGCCTAGCGGCTTCGTCAAGCTCGTCGCCCGCGTCATCCCCATGACCGACGGCTTCGTGGGCGGCAAGGTCATTCACCGCCACGCCGGGCGCACCATGATTACTCCCATGATGCTGTGCATCATCGCCATCGGCACCGCCGATGTCATGTTCGCCGTCGACTCCATCCCCGCGATCTACTCCCTGACCAGCGAGCCCTTCCTGGTCTTCTCCGCCAACGCCTTCTCCCTGCTGGGCCTGCGCCAGCTCTACTTCCTCATTGACGGGCTGCTCGACCGGCTCGTCTACCTCCACTACGGCCTGGCGGTCATTCTCGGCTTCATCGGCTTCAAGCTCATCGTTCATGCCCTGCACACCAACGAGGTGCCCTTCATCAACGGGGGCCAGGAGTGGCACGCCATCCCCGAGGCGTCGATCGGAGTGTCCCTGAGCGTCATCATCACCACCGTCCTGGTCACGGTCATCGCCTCGGTCCTCAAGTCGCGGGCAGATGCCCGGCGCGTGGAGGCGGCATCCTGAGGTCTCGGCCCCCAGGAGGAGGGGCGCCCTCCGGCTGATTCACTACTGTGTGACGTGTGAGCACCACGCATCCCCCTGAGTCCTCGGTCAGCGGGCTCAGCGCCGCCCAGGTCGCCGAGCGCGTCAGCGCCGGACGGACCAACGAGTACCGCGAGCGGACCTCCCGCAGCGCCGCGCAGATTCTGCGAGCCAATGTCTTCACGATCTTCAACGGCATCCTTGGCGCCGCACTGGTGCTCGTCCTGGCGCTGGGGCACTGGGCGGATGCACTGTTCGGTTTCGTCCTTGTGCTCAACACCGCCACCGGAACCCTGGCGGAGATCCGCGCCAAGCGTGCCCTGGACCGTCTGTCCGTGCTGGAGACCCCCCGCGCCATCGTCGTCAGGGACGGGGCCGAGACCGAGGTGGCCGTCGGCCAGGTCGTTCTCGACGACGTCGTACGGCTCGCAGCCGGCCAGCAGGTGCCTGCCGACGGGGAGGTTCTGACCAGCGACGGCCTGGAGATCGATGAGTCGATCCTCACCGGCGAGTCCCGGCCGGTGCGCCCCGTGAGCGGAGCGAAGGTCATGTCCGGGACCACGGTGACGGCCGGGACCGGGCTGTTCCGCACCACCGCGGTCGGCGGGGACGCCTACGCCCACCGGCTGGCCCGGGAGGCCCGCAAGTACTCACTTGTCGTCAGCGAGCTGCAGGCGGGGACCAACCGGGTGCTGCACTGGATCAGCTGGGTCATCGTGCCCGTGGCCCTGGTCCTGGTGTGGTCCCAGCTGCGGTTGAGCGGAAGCGTCGCCGAGGCCTGGAGCAGCGGCGCCTGGCGTCATGCGGTCGTCGCTGGCATCGCGGGCGTGGTCAGCATGGTGCCCCAGGGCCTGGTGCTCCTGACCTCGGTCAACTTCGCCACCGCCTCCCTGACCCTGGCCAGGCGTAACGTCCTGGTTCAGGAGCTGCCCGCCGTCGAGGTCCTGGCTCGGGTCGACACCCTGTGCCTGGACAAGACCGGCACCATCACCACCGGACGTATCCGTCTCGGTGAGATCCATGGGCCCGACGGCGGCGAGGCTCCCTCCGAGGTGCTCTCGGCGCTCGCGCTTCTCAGTACGGTGGGGGAGGCCAACGCCACCGCCGACGCCATCAGGGAGGGGCTCGCTGATTCCGACTGGCTCGGTGCACAAGGACTTCAAGAGGCGCTGTCGTCGGCCGGCGCCGGCAGCGGGGCCGGTGTGGAGTCAGTGCCCTTCTCCTCGCGCCGCAAGTGGTCCGCAGTTCGCGACCGCTCCGGCACCACCTGGGTGCTCGGTGCCCCCGAGATCGTTCTGGCGGGACACAGTGAGTCGGTGCTGGATCGTGCCCGTCAGATCGCCGCGCAGGGGATGCGCGTCGTGGCCCTGGCCTGCTCGCGCTCGCCCTGGAGGCTGGCCGAGGGGCAGGAGGAGCCGCGGCTTCCCGATGACCTTGAGGCCGCAGGGATCGTGATCCTCACCGAGGAGATCCGCCCCGACGCCGCGGAGACCCTAGCCTACTTCCGCCAGCAGGGGGTCGACGCCAAGGTCATCTCCGGGGACAGCCCCGAGACGGTGGCCGCGGTCGCCCGTCAGGCCGGAGTCACCGCGCCCGACGGCGGCGAGCTCGTCGTCCTGGACGCACGTACCCTGCCTGCCGGAGCGGGTAGCGGGCAGGAGACGGAGGAGGACCTGGAGCGCCTGGCCGACGCGGTTGAGCGCGCCAGTGTCCTGGGACGCGTCACGCCCGAGCAGAAACGGGCACTGGTGCGGGCACTGAAGTCCCGAGGGCACGTCGTCGCCATGACCGGGGACGGCGTCAACGACGCCCTGGCGCTCAAGGACGCCGACCTCGGCATCGCCATGGGCAACGGAGCGCCAGCCACCAAGGCGGTGGCGCGCCTGGTGCTGCTCAAGGGAGAGTTCTCGGCCCTTCCCGGGGTCGTGGCTCAGGGGCGCCGCGTCATGGCCAACACCGAGCGCATCGCCTCGCTGTTCCTGGCCAAGACCATCTACGCCTCGCTCATCGCCGTCGTCGTGTCGGCCATGGCGGTCGCCTACCCGTTCCTGCCCCGCCAGTTCACGGTCGTCTCCTCACTGACGATCGGGATCCCCGCCTTCGTCCTGGCCCTGGCCCCCAGCAACCAGCGCTACCGGGAGGGCTTCCTCGGGCGGGTGCTCAGCCTGTGCGTACCGGCCGGGCTCATGGCGGGTACCGTCACGCTGTCCACCTACCTCTGGTTGACGCTCACCCACGCCCCGCGCGCCCAGGTGACCACGGCGACGACCCTGGTCCTCATCACCTGCGGGCTGTGGCTGCTCACGCTCACCGCCAGACCATTGACGAGCTGGCGGCTGGGGCTGGTCGCTCTCATGGGGACGATCGCGGTCCTCGGCGTCGTCGCCCCACCGGTGCGCGCCTTCTTCCTGCTGGCCTGGCCCACCCCCGGGGTGTGGTGGGTCATCGCACTCATGGCGGGCCTGGCCGTTGGTGGCATCGAGCTGGTCCACCTGGTGCGGCGCCGGATCGTGCGCGGCCGCGGCTAAGTGCCCTGCTGCCTCGCCGCCGCTCCTACCTTGTGGCGACGAGGCGAAGCCATCCGTGCCGGGGATGGATGCTGATATCGACCGTGAGGAAGCCGGCCTCGCGGGCCAGGCCTGTGAGGCTCCGGCCATCAGGCACATTCATGTCCAGACGCTCCGCCCAGCGCCCGGCCGCTTCCCGATCGGCGACCTCGTTGGTAATCACGAGCCGACCCCCGGGACTCAGGACGCGGCGTATCTCCATGAGGCCTGCCCGCAGGTCGGGCCAGAAGTAGGTGGTCTCGAAGGCTGTCGCCACGTTGAAGAATCCATCGCGGAAAGGCAGGTGGTCCACCGAGCCCTCCAGGACTCGAAGACGGCCGGAGGCAATGGCGGAGCGGTTGAGACGGCGGGTTGTCCCAACCGCCTCGGGGGAGTGGTCGACACCGGCCACCTCACGACGAGTCCGCGCAAGAATCCGGGCGATGGCCCGGCCTCCGCCGCAGCCGACGTCGAGCACCTTGTCACAGGGGTGGATCTCCGCTGCCTCCAGCCCCCACCGGTGCAGGCGGGCGTGCCCGATGTTCATACCGCGCAGCAGCAGACGCCCGGTCAGGGAGGAGGGGCGGGCGAACTGCGAGCCGGTCGGCGCGGCCTCCTGCCGGCTCAGGCCAGGACTCCGATGACGGGGTTCCACTCGCGTGGGATGCGCTCGGCGATGTAGCCGGCCTGCTGGAAGGGGTCGTCCTCGAGGAGGGCCAGTGCGCCGGCCTCGTCCTCGGCCCGCACGACGATGAGGGCGTCGTGGGTGCCCACATAGGGGCCGGCGGCCAGCAGCCGGCCCTCATCGGCCAGGCGTCCGTTGAAAGCGCGGTGCGAGGGGCGGACAGCGGCCATCTCCTCGTCCTTGTCAGTGACGTAGCGGTACTCGACGGCGTAGATCTTGCTCATGGCCTCAGCATAGGGGGGCCGCCCCCGACCATGGTGGGAACTCGGGAGCACGGTCATTCTTCCGGTGTCCCGACCATGAGACGTGTCGAACACATGTGCGACGCACGGGATGTGCGCTCACCCCTTAGACTCGAATCCCGTGAACGACTCTCTCATCATCCGTGGGGCCCGCGAGCACAATCTCAAGGGCGTCGACCTGGACCTGCCGCGCGACACGATGATCGTCTTCACCGGACTGTCGGGCTCGGGCAAGTCCTCCCTGGCCTTCGACACGATCTTCGCCGAGGGGCAGCGCCGCTACGTGGAGTCCCTGTCCTCCTACGCCCGTCAGTTCCTCGGGCAGATGGACAAGCCCGACGTCGAGCTCATCGAGGGCCTGAGCCCGGCGGTGTCCATCGACCAGAAGTCCACCTCGCGCAACCCCCGGTCCACGGTGGGTACCGTGACGGAGATCTACGACTACCTGCGTCTGCTCTACGCGCGCGCCGGCGTCCAGCACTGCCCGGTCTGTGACGCCGTCATCTCCTCCCAGACCCCGCAGCAGATCGTCGACCAGGTCCGCGCCCTGCCCGAGGGCACTCGCTTCCAGGTTCTCGCCCCCGTGGTGCGGGGCCGCAAGGGCGAGTACTCCGAGCTCTTCGGCGAGCTGCGCGGACGCGGCTTCAACCGGGTACGCGTCGACGGCGCCGCCGAGCGCCTCGACAACCCCCCGACCCTCAACAAGCGCCTCAAGCACGATATCGAGGTCATCGTCGACCGGCTCGTCGTCCGTGAGGGCATCCGCCAGCGACTCACCGACTCCGTCGAGACGGCGCTGGGGCTGGCGGAGGGGCTGGTCATCATCGAGCAGGTCGACCTGCCCGAGGACGACCCCGACCGGGAGCGGCGCTACTCCGAGAAGCGCGCCTGCCCCAACGAGCACCCCCTGGCCCTGGACGAGATGGAGCCGCGCACCTTCTCCTTCAACGCCCCCTACGGCGCCTGCCCCGCCTGCACCGGAATCGGCACCCGGCTCGAGGTGGACCCCGAGCTCGTCGTCCCCGACGAGGAGCTCACCCTGGCTGAGGGAGCCGTCGCCCCCTGGTCGAGCCACCAGAAGTACTTCACCCGCCAGCTTGAGGCCCTGGGCAAGGAGCTCTCCTTCGACGTCGACACCCCCTGGCGCGCCCTGCCCGCGCGGGCTCGGGAGGCGATCCTGCGCGGTAAGGACTACGAGGTCAAGGTCACCTACCGCAACCGGTGGGGGCGCGAGCGCATCTACTCCACCGGCTTCGAGGGGGTTCTTGACTATGTCATGCGCAAGCACGACGAGACCGAGTCCGACTGGTCCCGGGAGCGCTACCAGGCCTACATGCGTGAGATCCCCTGCCCCGTCTGCGACGGAGCCCGGCTCAAGCCCGAGGTGCTGGCCGTGCGCGTGGGCGAGCTGTCCATCGCTCAGCTGTGCGAGCTTCCGATCAACGAGGCCCGAGACTTCCTGGCCGACCTCAACCTCACCGGCCAGGCCGCCCAGATCGCCGGCAGCGTCCTGACCGAGATCAACGCGCGCCTCGGCTTCCTCGTGGACGTGGGTCTGGACTACCTCAGCCTGGCCCGTGGTGCGGCCACGCTCTCCGGGGGCGAGGCTCAGCGCATCCGCCTCGCCACCCAGATCGGCTCAGGCCTGGTGGGCGTCCTCTACGTCCTGGACGAGCCCAGTATCGGTCTGCACCAGCGCGACAACACCCGACTCATCGAGACCCTCCAGCGGCTGCGGGACCTGGGCAACACGCTCATCGTCGTCGAGCATGACGAGGACACCATCCGCTCGGCCGACTGGATCGTTGACATCGGGCCCGGAGCCGGCGAGCTGGGCGGTGAGGTCGTCTACTCCGGTGACGTCGCGGGCCTGGCCGGAGCCGAGGGTTCCATCACCGGCGACTACCTGGCCAGGCGGCGTCAGATCGAGATCCCATCCACTCGGCGCAAGCGGGACAAGAACCGTGAGGTCACCGTCGTCGGGGCCCGGGAGAACAACCTCAAGGACGTCACCGTCTCCTTCCCGCTCGGCGTGCTCACCGCCGTCACGGGAGTATCCGGCTCGGGGAAGTCCTCCCTGGTCAACTCCATCCTCTACCAGGTGCTCGCCAACCGGCTCAACCGCGCCCGCGGTGTGCCCGGCAGGCACAAGACGGTGCGGGGAGTGGAGCACCTGGACAAGGTGGTCCACGTCGACCAGTCACCGATCGGACGCACCCCCCGCTCCAACCCCGCCACCTACACCGGGGTATGGGACCACATCCGCAAGATCTTCGCGGCCGTGCCCGAGTCGAAGGTCCGGGGATACGGGCCCGGGCGCTTCTCCTTCAACGTCAAGGGCGGGCGCTGCGAGTCCTGCAAGGGCGACGGCACGCTCAAGATCGAGATGAACTTCCTGCCCGACGTCTACGTCCCCTGCGAGGTCTGCCACGGCGCCCGCTACAACCGGGAGACCCTGGAGATCCGTTACAAGGACAAGACGGTCGCCGACGTCCTGGACATGACCATCCACCAGGCGGCCGACTTCTTCTCCGCCTCCTCCGTCATCTCCCGCCACCTCAACACCCTGGTCGAGGTGGGACTGGGGTACGTGCGCCTGGGGCAGTCGGCCACCACGCTCTCCGGCGGTGAGGCCCAGCGCGTCAAGCTCGCCACCGAGCTGCAGCGCCGCTCCACCGGCCGAACCATCTACGTCCTGGATGAACCGACCACCGGACTGCACTTCGAGGACATCCGCAAGCTGCTCGGGGTGCTTCAGGGACTGGTCGACAAGGGCAACTCCGTGGTCGTCATCGAGCACAACCTCGACGTCATCGCCAACGCCGACTGGGTCATCGACATGGGACCCGAGGGCGGCAAGGGCGGGGGAACCGTCGTCGTGGCCGGGACCCCGGAGAAGGTCGCGGCCACCGAGTCGTCCTATACCGGTCAGTTCCTGGCCCCGGTGCTGGAGGCCGCTCGCGGCTGACTCCTCAGTCCGGCTCAGCCGGACGGCTCGACGTCGGTCCTCGCCGCTCTCAGATGCTTCCGGGCCCCATGGGGACCTGGCTGCTCTCGCGACGCTGCTCCTGCGCAAAGCGGTTGTAGAGCAGGGAGAGGACGAAGCAGACGACGCCCGCGGCCGCCAGCGAGATGACTCGAATGATCGAGTTCTGCGAGGCCACGTCCACAACAGCGAGCTTGAGCACGGACAGGAGCACCAGGGTCAGGCCGTAGTGGCGCAGGATCGTCAGGCGTGTTCTGAAGCCGAACACGATGCAGGCGCCGCCTGTCAGCAGGACCAGCACCGACATGAGGACTGAGCCCGGGCCGACGTCGGTGGCCACCATCACGGAGATCCACATGAGCAACGAGTTTCCGATCGCAAGACTCAGACACACCTCCGCGTGCCGCCGCCAGGGAAGCAGAAGCCATGTGGCGCTGGCTCCCAGTCCCAGGGCGATGGCAATCAGTAGAAGCTTCCAGGCCGTCGAGGACGCGGCATCAGCCCACGACAGCGTTACCAGTGCCAGCGCAGCCACCGTCACCGAGACGATCCAGGACGGTGCCGGTGCTCCCGTCTGCCTCCCTGTCGGGTCGGGCAGGGCCTCGCCGTGGGGTCCCACCCGGTAACGGGCTCCTCGGCACTGGCCACTGAGCACTCGCAGAGGCGTGGCACCGGGTGAGATCGTCCCCAGTGCGATGAGCGCGATAGCCACCAGGCCCGGAACCATGCGCAGCGCCGCCCACGCGCCCCGGTTGTTCTCCACGAGGCCGGTTCCCAGGAACGGAACGAGGACGGTCATGTTGAAGGCGACTGCCGCCAGAGCCACCCGCAGGGCCTGCACCCGTGGTTGAACGCGTGAAGGCGCGGTATACGGAGCCGGGACCGGTGAGCTGCGGGCGACTCGGTCACCGAGTCCTTCGGCCACGCACACCATGAGCGCAGAGATCACCACGGAGATGATGAGCGACCAGGAGTCACTGCGGGAGTAGATGGTTCTCGGGGGCACGAGGATCGGTGCCGTTCCGAGCAGGGCCAGGATCGGGGCGGGCTCCACTCGTGCGTTCAAGACGGCCGGAAGGAGGCACAGCATCGCAGCCACGATGACGAAGAGATGGACCCGGGGATCGCCTACAGCCGCCAGTCCGGCCAGCGCGAGGGGGAAGAACGCGGCCTCGTGTCCGATCGCCATGGCACGGCGCCAATCAGCGGGGCAGTAGCCCGGGAGTATCGCGAGCGCCGCCGCGGCCAGCAGGAGGAGCTCGAGGAGATAGGTGATGACGACGACGGTGTGCGCCAGGTGGAGAGCCATCTGCCCCGTCAGCAGGTTGACGAACCCCACCATGAGCACCGCCGCGGTCAGGCCCCAGTCCCAGCCCGAGGTCTTGATACCGATGCTCCACAGTCGCGTGCTTGCGTGCATCGTCTGAGACACCAGCAGCGCGCACAGGATGAGAGTGATGCTGGTACCGCCGACGGTGGAAACACGCAGCATCGGCTGGATCGGTGCGGTGATGAGGGCCGTTGCCGTCGCCACCATCGATGTCGCCGGAAACCAGGCGGCCGACCTCATCCGTCCGGTGTTGCGCGACAGGGCGGTGCAGGTCAGCGCCAGCACCGTGACATGGATACCGATCATCAACCATGTGACGAGCGCGGCCTGTGGCTGGCGTGACACATGGCTGACTGCGAACCCGATGGTCACCAGAGCGCCGAGGGTGGAGATGACCGCGGTGAACAGCACCCGTGTCATATGCGACACGGCCAGGAGGACGAGGCCCCAGCAGGCCATGAGGATCAGGGCTGGCTCTGGGCGGAGCATTCCTCCGAGAAGAACAGCCCCCACGATGGCGACGAAACCGAGCCCCCCGCCGGTTCCCGTGATCGTCGCGGCGGCGACACGGTGCCGGGGATGGGTGAGGCCTAGCCGAGCCCCGGCTGCTGTCATGATGACCGCGATGAGTGCCAGTCCCAGGATCTTGACGGGGGTGGGAATGTAGTCCCAGACGAGAGCCAGCAGACTGACCCCGGCCGACAGGACGAGCACCGCTGCGGCGCCGGAGAGCAGATATCGTCCGAGGTTGCCCTCACGCATCGCCCGCTGGGCCCAGCCCGGAACCGCCTGGGCCTCAGCGCCGAGTGCCTGACCGGCGCCGGCCGGACCCACCTGATTGGTCGCCTGCATATGAGGGGCGTTGCCCGCTACGGGGGCATACTGCATTGGAGTCGGGCCCGCCTGGGCTGCGAAGGATCGCGTGGGCTCCACGGGGGCGGGGGGCTGGTAGTGCTGGGCCTGCGGTACCTCGGTCTGAGTGGCTCGGGGAGCGTCAGCGGATGGTGCCTTCGCAGGGTGGACGTTCCTGTCCTCCGGGAGGGGGTCGTTGACCGGGGCCTGAGCGGGGGACTCGTTGAGACGCTGCCAGGAGTGCTCTGAGGCAGACCTCGTCTGCGGGGCGATCGAGGGCGGAGTCGTCTCCGGACGGGAGGGGCTGCTGCTCCTCACTGTGTCGGGGGAGTCGCTGCTCTCCTGCGTCGAGGCGGCGGAGGAGTAGGTCAGCCAGGTGACGCGCTCGGCGAGCCAGTCGATCTTCCTCTCGATGAGGTCCAGCCGCTGCAGGACCAGGGCGACATTCGGGCCGACAGTTGGCGGCATGGACATGACGGTTCTCCTCGTCACTCGGTGCTCGGCGGTGAGCACGTGTCACTCAACCGGTTCATCTGAGAGTAAGGGGAGTCGTCGATGGCGTGAAGGGGGTACAAGTGCCCTGTGGATAACTCGAGAGGAGGGAGAGAACCAATCCTTCAAGAACGAACAGAGTCGAACAAAGTTCCACAAGAACGGTCAGGCTGGGATAGGCTTGCGTCATGAGCGAGAACGGACTCACTTCAGCCCAGCACAAGATGCGCGACGCCGGTGTCGCAGAGCAGGCCATCACGGTTTTCACCCACTACTACCAGTCCCTGGAGGCGGGGGCCACAGGGCTCATTCCCGAGGAGACCATCGAGCCCCTCACGCAGATCGACGCCCTGGCTGACGTCGAGGTCAGCGAGGAGCAGGCCCGTGAGGCGCTGAGCAAGACGGTCCTCATCCGGCTCAACGGGGGACTGGGCACTTCGATGGGCCTGGATCGCGCCAAGTCCCTCCTGCCGGTCCGCGATGGCAAGACCTTCCTGGACCTGCTGGTCGATCAGGTCCTGGCGGCACGTCGCCGTTACGGAGTGAGCCTGCCGCTGATCCTCATGAACTCCTTCCGCACCCGGGAGGACTCCCTTGAAGTGCTGGCCGGGCACCCCGAGATCCAGGTCGATGGCCTGCCCCTGGACTTCCTGCAGAATCGCGAGCCCAAGCTGCGCGCCGACGATCTGACTCCCGTGGAGTGGGAGGCCGACCCTGAGCTCGAGTGGTGCCCTCCGGGCCACGGTGACATCTACACCGCCCTGCTCGCCTCCGGGCTGCTGGACGCCCTGCTGGACAAGGGTTACCGATACGCCATGACCGCCAACTCCGACAACCTCGGTGCGGCGCCCTCGGCCAGGATCGCCGGCTGGTTCGCCGCCTCCGGAGCCCCCTACGCCCCGGAGATGTGCCGGCGCACGCCGGCCGACGTCAAGGGCGGCCACCTGGCGGTGCGCAAGAGCGACGGGCGCATCATCCTGCGCGACACCGCGCAGACCCCCGAGGATCAGATGCACTACTTCACCGACCAGTTCCGCCACCCCTTCTTCCACACGAACAACCTCTGGTTCGACCTCGAGGTGCTGCGTGACACCCTCGCCGATCGAGGCGGGATCCTCGGGCTTCCGCTCATCAGGAACAGCAAGACGGTGGACCCCGCTGACTCCTCCTCGACGCCTGTCATCCAGCTCGAGACGGCCATGGGTGCCGCCGTTGAGGCCTTCGAGGGGGCCACCGCCATCGAGGTGCCGCGCTCCCGCTTCCTGCCGGTCAAGACCACCAACGACCTGCTGCTGGTGCGCTCGGACGTCTATGAGGTCGACGACGACGGACTGCTGCAGATGGTCCCGGACCAGGCCTGCACCGTGAGTCTTGACCCGCGCTTCTACAAGAAGGTCCAGGACTTCGAGGCTCGGTTCCCAAACGGTGTCCCCTCCATCAAGGACGCGCAGTCGCTGACCGTTGAGGGCGACTGGACCTTCGGTGCCGACGTCGTCGCCACCGGTGAGGCGCACGTGGAGGCGGAGGGCTCGCCCGGACGGATCGCCGACGGCACCCGGATCTGAATGAGCAGGTGGTCGCGGCCCTGCTAGTTGCGGCCGGTCGCGGCTGGTCGCTACGCGGTGGTGCCGGACACTCAGTCATGAGGTCCGGCGCCACCGCGCGTAGCGGGAACGAAAAAACGCTTGCCCTCCCAGAAGAGGGCAAGCGTGAGGGAACCGCTATCCGGTGGGCGATACTGGAATCGAACCAGTGACCTCCTCGGTGTGAACGAGGCGCTCTAACCCCTGAGCCAATCGCCCGGTGCGGCGCCAACCATAGCCAGCCGGGTGCCTCCGGAGCAAACGGCTGCCCGGTGAGGTGAATCACCGCGATGCCATTTGCCTGCCACTGCGATCCTGGTGCTATGGTTTTCCAGCACCGAGCGGTTCGGACGAACCGTGAGGATTCATGCGGATGTGGCTCAGTTGGTAGAGCATCACCTTGCCAAGGTGAGGGTCGCGGGTTCGAGTCCCGTCATCCGCTCCGAGGAGCCGGGAGCGCCCAGCCCCAGCATCTCATGGTGGGTTGGCCGAGAGGTTAGGCACCGGCCTGCAAAGCCGTTTACACCGGTTCGAATCCGGTACCCACCTCGGGCGATTGGCGCAGCGGGAGCGCGCTTCCCTGACACGGAAGAGGTCACTGGTTCGATCCCAGTATCGCCCACCACCATGACGAGGACCCGAGCCCTACCGGCTCGGGTCCTTCGTTGTTCTCGGGCTGGGTGCACCGGCGGCCGGCTGCCGGGCCGCGGGTCGTGGACGAGGATGATGGGCGTCTACGCTTGCGGGCATGGCCGACCCCTCGACGTACCGTCCGGCCCCGGGCGAGATCCCCACGTCCCCGGGGGTCTACCGGTTCCTGGACGGGCAGGGACGGGTCATCTACGTCGGCAAGGCCAAGAACCTGCGTCAGCGCCTGTCCAACTACTTCCAGGACCTCGCCGCACTGCACCCGCGCACCCAGAAGATGGTCACCACCGCATGCGCGGTGGAATGGACGGTCGTGTCCACCGAGGTGGAGTCCCTGGCCCTGGAGTACTCCTGGATCAAGGAGTTCAACCCCCGTTTCAACGTCATGTACAAGGACGACAAGTCCTACCCCTACCTGGCGGTGACGATGGGGGAGACCTACCCCCGCGTCCAGGTGGTCCGGGGAGCCCGCAAACCGGGAACCCGCTACTTCGGTCCCTTCGTCCAGGCCTGGTCCATCCGCGAGACCGTCGAGCAGCTGCTACGGGTGTTCCCGGTGCGTTCCTGCTCGGCCGGCGTCTTCCGCCGTGCCCAGGCCTCGGGGCGCCCCTGCCTGCTGGGATACATCGACAAGTGCTCGGCCCCCTGCGTGGGCCGCATCAGCGCGCAGGACCATCGGGCGCTGGCTGAGGACTTCTGCGCCTTCATGGCCGGTCGCACTGGCCCCTACCTGCGCCAGGTCGAGGCTGAGATGAAGGCGGCTGCCGCCGCCCTCGACTTCGAGAAGGCCGCCCGCCTGCGTGACGACGCCGCCGCACTGCGCAAGGTCATCGAGGGCAACGCCGTCGTCCTTCCCGACGCGACCGACGCCGACGTCTTCGCCCTGGTCCGCGACGAGCTCGAGGCCGCCGTCCAGGTCTTCCACGTTCGCGGCGGCCGGGTGCGCGGGCAGCGCGGCTGGGTCGTGGACCTCATCGACGACGCCGGGGACGCCGAGCTCATCGAGCGCCTCCTCGAACAGGTCTACGCCTCCCTCGTTGATCCGGCCGACGCCGGCGCCGTCCACCACAGTGGCGCCCCCACCTCCTCGGGCACCACCACCTCCGTCGGGGTGGGGGACCGTGCCCCCTCCAGCCCCCAGCCCCGCAGCGGCCCCCACGGTTCCAACGGTGACGCCTCCCGGCGCAAGGGAGAGTCGGCGGCCACGAGCGTCGACGACGTCGCCCACACGGCCACCACGGCGGTGCCCAAGGAGATCCTGGTTCCTGAGCTGCCCAGCAATGCCGCCACCGTGCGAACCTGGTTGTCCGGCCTGCGCGGAGCGAAGGTCGACCTGCGCGTCCCGCAGCGCGGCGACAAGGCCGCCCTCATGGATACGGTGCGCAAGAACGCTCAGGAGGCTCTGCGGCTGCACAAGACCCGGAGGGCGGGAGATCTCACCCAGCGCGCCCTCGCCCTCGATGAGCTCGCCGAGGCCCTCGATCTGCCCGAGGCGCCCCTGCGCGTCGAGTGCTACGACATCTCCCACACCCAGGGCACCTACCAGGTCGGCTCCATGGTCGTCTTCGAGGACGGTGCGCCGCGCAAGTCCGACTACCGACGCTTCACCGTGCGCGGCCAGGACGGCAGCGGCGCCGCTGACGACACCGCCGCCATGCACGAGGTCCTCACCCGCCGGTTCAAACGCCTCATCGCCGAGCAGGGGCGCGGTGAGGCCGCTGCCCTGGCGGCGCAGGAGATCGAGGACGTCGAGGGCATCGCCGTCGCCTCCGGGCCCATCGATCCTGAGACCGGCAAGGCCCGGCGTTTCTCCTACGCGCCCGGGCTGGTCGTCGTCGACGGCGGTCTGCCGCAGGTCAATGCCGCACGTACCGTCCTCGACGAGCTCGGCATCGACGTGCCGCTCATCGGCCTGGCCAAGCGTCTGGAGGAGGTGTGGGTGCCGGGGGAGGAGTTCCCCGTCATCCTGCCGCGCACGTCGCCTGCCCTCTACCTGCTCCAGCACCTGCGCGACGAGTCCCACCGCTTCGCCATCACCCACCACCGCAAGAAGCGCTCGGCCGGCATGACCCGCTCCGTCCTGGACGGCATCCCGGGCCTGGGACCGGCGCGTCAGGCGGCCCTTCTGCGGGAATTCGGCTCAGTCACGCGCATCCGGCAAGCCGATGTGGATGACATCACCCGTGTCAAGGGCATCGGACCGGCTTTGGCGGCTACTATCTTGGCTCACCTCAACAGTCCAGGTACTGAACAATAGTGCGATCTCGCAATGCGCTGGACTGACGTCAACTCGAAAGGACACCCCGTATGAGGATCTCCGCCCGCAATCAGCTGCCCGGCACCGTCGTCTCCATCGAGAAGGGCGCCGTCAACGGCGTCGTCAAGATCGAGGTCGCCCCCGGCGTCATCATCACCTCCTCCATCACCAACGCGGCCATCGAGGAACTCGAGCTGGCAGAGGGCAAGAAGGCGGTCGCCGTCGTCAAGGCCTCCTCCGTCATGGTGGGTCTCCAGGACTGAGGCCGGACGCCGCCATGAGGCGCAGGTCGGCCGCCGTCAGCGCGATCTGATCGTGGCGGTCACTGGCCCGGAACCTTCTGAAACCTGCACCTGACAGAACACACGGAGGATGAGGAGCCATGACCACATCATCACCCGACCCCGACCTGCGCTTCCCCGGCGGCTTCCTGTGGGGCGGAGCCACTGCCGCCAACCAGATCGAGGGCGCCTACGACGAGGACGGCAAGGGCCTGTCCGTTCAGGACGTCATGCCCCGGGGCATCCTGGCCCCGCCCACCCAGGCCCCCACTCCGGACAACCTCAAGCTTGAGGCCATCGACTTCTACCATCGCTACGCTGAGGACATCGCCCTGCTGGCGGAGATGGGATTCAAGGTCTTCCGCTTCTCCATCGCCTGGAGCCGCATCTTCCCGCTCGGTGACGAGACTGAGCCCAACGAGGAGGGGCTGGCCTTCTACGACCGGGTCCTCGACGAGCTCGAGAAGCACGGCATCGAGCCGCTGGTCACCATCAGCCACTACGAGACCCCGCTCCACCTGGCGCGTACCTATGACGGCTGGACCGACCGCCGCCTCATCGGCTTCTTCGAGCGCTACGCCCGCACCCTGTTCGAGCGCTACGGCAAGCGGGTCAGGTACTGGCTCACCTTCAACGAGATCAACTCCGTCCTTCACGAGCCCTTCCTGTCCGGAGGTATCGCCACCCCCAAGGCCGAGCTCTGTGAGCAGGACCTCTACCAGGCCATCCACCACGAGCTCGTCGCCTCGGCGGCCGCCACGAGGATCGCCCACGAGATCAACCCCGATATCCGGGTCGGCTGCATGATCCTGGCCGTGCCCACCTACCCGCTCACCCCCGACCCCCGAGACGTCTGGGCGGCCAAGCAGGCCGAGCGCGCCAACTACGCCTTCGGGGACCTGCACGTACGCGGCGAGTACCCCGGCTACCTGCTGCGTTCCCTACGGGACAAGGGCATCGAGCTGGAGATCACCGAGGCGGACCGTGCGCTGCTGCGGGAGCACACCGTCGACTTCGTCTCCTTCTCCTACTACATGTCCGTGTGCGAGACCGTTACCCAGCCGGCCGAGGCCGGCCGGGGCAACCTCATGGGCGGTGTTCCCAATCCCACCCTCGAGGCCTCCGAGTGGGGCTGGCAGATCGACCCGGCGGGCCTGCGCACCATCCTCAACGACTACTGGGACCGCTGGGGCAAGCCCCTGTTCATCGTCGAGAACGGTCTGGGAGCCAAGGACGTTCTCGTTGACGGCCCCCACGGCCCCACGGTTGAGGACGACTACCGCATCGCCTACATGAACGACCACCTGGTACAGGTCGCCCAGGCCATCGCCGACGGCGTCGAGGTCCTGGGCTACACCTCCTGGGGATGCATCGACCTGGTCTCGGCCTCCACCGCCCAGATGTCCAAGCGCTACGGCTTCATCTACGTCGACCGCGACGACGCCGGCGACGGCACCCTGGCCCGCTACCGCAAGAAGTCCTTCGGCTGGTACCGAGACGTCATCGCCTCCAACGGCGCCTGCCTCATTCCCTCGCCACAGGATGCGGCACAGGGGTAACCGCTGGGACGGTGCGGCCCTCCTGGGCGATCTGACTCAGACGCTGGGACGGATCGCCTGGGCGGCGGACCGCGCCCGATCTCGGGCGACCTGCACGTCGTCGGCGTAGGCCACGACAACGCCCAGGCGCCGCCCCGGGTGGGCCTCAGGCTTACCGAAGAGCCGCAGATCCACCCCCTCCTGAGCGAGGGCCTCATCAAGACCCGCGAAGCGCACGCCCTCGCCCGGCGCGGACTCTCCCGTCGCCTTGATGGTCACCGAGGCGCCGGGGGAGCGCAGCGTGGTGTCCACGGGCAGGCCCAGCAGGGCGCGGGCGTGCAGCTCGAACTCGCTCAGGCGCTGGCTCGCAAGTGTCACCAGGCCGGTGTCATGGGGGCGCGGGGAGACCTCGGAGAAGAGAACCTCCTCCCCGCAGATGAACAGTTCCACCCCGAACAGGCCCCAGCCGCCCAGCGCCGCGGTCACGCGCTCGGCCACCTGCTGGGCCCGTTCCAGGGCCACCGGGCTCAGGGGCTGTGGCTGCCAGGACTCCACATAGTCCCCATCGACCTGCCGGTGCCCGATCGGCTCGCAGAAGCTCGTCACCGTCTCCCCGGTGCCGGGATGACGCCAGCGCACCGTGAGCAGCGTGATCTCGGTGTCGAAATGCACGAATCCCTCCACGATGACCCGGCCTCGGTCCACGCGCCCGTCGGCCGCCGCGTAGCGCCAGGCCGCCTCCAGGTCCTGCGGCCCGCGCACCACGGACTGGCCGTGCCCCGATGAGGACATGACCGGTTTGACCACACACGGAAAGCCCACTTGCTGAGCACCTGCGCGCAGCTCGTCCAAGGACGAGGCGAAGGCGTAGGGACTGGTCGCCAGCCCCAGCTCCTCAGCCGCTAGGCGTCGGATGCCCTCACGATTCATCGTCAGCTGCACCGCGCGGGCGGTCGGTACCACCCGCACCTCGCCAGCGCCCTCCAGCGCCGCCAGGGCGTCGGTGGCCAGCGCCTCGATCTCCGGGATCACGACGTCGGCACCGCTGGCGCTGATGGCGGCCGTCAGCGCCTCGGGGTCGCTCATGTCCACCGTCATGGCGTTGTGCGCCACCTGCTGGGCCGGAGCCCCCTCATAGCGGTCGATCGCCGTGACCTCCACCCCCAGGCGGGTCAGAGCGATTGCCACCTCCTTGCCGATCTCACCGGCGCCCAGCAGCGCCACCTTCGTTGCGCTGTTGGTCCAGGGGGTGCCCAGCACTGGGGCGGTGGGCCGACGCATCGGCGTCTCCTGGGGCGTGCACTGGCATGAGGGAGCCTGGTCGGACATGGGGGAGGGGCTCATGGGGCCTCCTGGCATCTGGCGCCGGGAACCGGCGGCCGTGAGTACTGGCAACGGTGAAACGCTACCGGTAAACCGGCGTCGGCGACGGGCGGAGCGAGCTGGGCATGCGATGCTTGGTGCATGCATGACGAGCGCCGCCCTCAGTCCTCCTCCGGCAAGCGCCAGCGGCTTCAGGACACGGTTCCCATTGAGATCCCCGCCCTCGATGAGGCGACTCCTCCGGTTCCCCCGGCGGAACGCCCCGAGATGATTATTGTCACGGGTATGTCCGGGGCGGGGCGCTCGCGCGCGGCCAACGCGCTGGAGGACCTCGACTGGTACGTCGTGGACAACCTGCCGCCCCAGCTGCTGCCGGCTCTGTCGGGAATGATGACGACGGTCGGCGCCGGGGTGCACCGGCTGGCCGCGGTGGTCGATGTGCGCAGTCGCGAGTTCTTCTCCCACTTCATGGACTATCTGCGCAAGGTCCGCAACAACGGCACCGACGTGAGGCTCATCTTCCTGGATGCCTCCGACGCCGTGCTGGTCCGACGCTTTGAGTCCTCTCGCCGACCCCACCCGTTGCAGGGCAGCGGCTCCGTCCTGGACGGGATTGAGCACGAGCGCACTCTCCTGGGGGGCTTGCGGGGCGTGGCAGACAGCGTCATCGACACCTCCAACTACTCCGTCCACGACCTCGCCCGCCGGGTGCGCGAGCTCGTGGCGCACGAGTCCGACCTTGCGCTGCGCATCAATGTCATGTCCTTCGGGTTCAAGTACGGCATTCCTCTGGACGCCGACCACGTCCTGGACGTGCGCTTCATCCCCAACCCCTACTGGGTCTCCGAGCTGCGCCACCTCACCGGGCGCGACGCACCTGTGGCTGACTACGTCTTCGCGCAGAAAGGGGCGGCGGCCTTCGTCGACGGCTACGCCGACCTGCTCATCCCCGCGCTCCCGCAGTACGTCGATGAGCTCAAGCCTCATGTCACCCTGGCTGTGGGCTGCACCGGCGGCAAGCACCGTTCCGTGGCCTCGGCGGAGCGGCTCGGGGCCAGGTTGAGGCGCGGGGGCTTCGAGGTCGTTGTCCAGCACCGCGATCTGGGACGGGAGTAGGCAGTGGGAACCACGATCGATGCGGCGGGCTGGCCCCGTCGTGGTGAGGAGGGGCCGGCCGTCGTCGCCCTGGGAGGCGGGCACGGACTGTCCGCCACGCTGCGGGCGCTGCGCCATGTCACCCACCGGCTCACCGCTGTCGTCACCGTCGCCGACGACGGCGGCTCCTCGGGACGCCTGCGCCGAGAGTTCGACTGTCTGCCGCCAGGAGACCTGAGAATGGCGCTGGCATCGCTCTGCGAGGACTCCGAGTGGGGCCTGACCTGGCGAGACGTGCTCCAGCACCGCTTCGAGGGGCAGGGCGAGCTCGACAATCACGCCCTGGGGAACCTGCTCATCCTGGCGCTGTGGCAGCTGCTGGGGGACGAGGTTGCCGGGCTCGACTGGGTGGGGCGCCTGCTGACGATCCACGGCCGCGTCGTTCCCATGTCCTCCTCACCCCTGGTCATTGAGGCCGACATCGTCTCCGGGGGGAGTCGACGCCGGGTCAGTGGTCAGGTGGCAGTGGCCTCGGCCCGCGGACGTCTGGAGAACGTGGGGATGGTTCCTCAGGACGCCGAGGCCCACCCCGAGGCGCTGCGCGCCATCGATGAGGCCGAATGGGTGGTCCTGGGGCCCGGCTCCTGGTACACCTCGGTGCTCCCGCACCTCATCCTGCCGTCCATGCGCCGCGCGCTGGTGAACACCTCGGCCCGCAAGGTCGTGGTCCTCAACCTCTCCGCTCAGCAGGGCGAGACCGACGGGATGACCAGTGCCGATCATCTTCGGGTCCTGAGCCAGTACGCGCCCGACCTGCGCCTGGACGTGGTGCTGGCCGACCCCTCCACCGTTGAGGACGTCGAGGATCTTGCAGAGGTGGCCGCCGCCATGGGGGCCACCGTCGTCCTGCGCCAGGTGCGCACCGGCGAGGCCCTGTGCCACCACGATCCGCTTCGCCTGGCAGCCGCCTTCCGGGACGCCTTCGAGGGGGCTCTGGGGGACGTCACCGATCTCAGTGGACGTGATGACATGTGATGCTGGACTCATTGAAGAGTCCCGCTGTGCATGATCGTTCATAATTCTCGGCGGCCGCTTCCAGCCGGCTGCCGGGTGCTGCGGCTAAAAATTCTCCATTGATACGCCTCGGGCGCCGTATGACATCGCCCTGACGTCTTGAGTCGCTTCGCCCGCACATGTTCGAGCTGCGCCTCGCCAGCACCCGGGACGCCATGGCAACGGCCGCAGCGTCAACCATGTTTGCCAGTCCCGAATCACGAACCCCGACCACGAGGAGCCCGCCCATGTCGCTGACGGTCACCGTCAAGGATGAGCTCGCGCTCGTCGCTACTGAGAACGCCGCCCAACGACGGGCGGAGGTCTCCGCGATGCTGCGCTTCGCCGGAGGGCTCCATATCGTCTCCGGGCGCATCGTCGTCGAGGCCGAGCTCGATCACGGCGGAGCGGTGCGGCGCCTGCACCAGCACCTCAAGGAGCTCTACGGGATGGAGCCCGAGGTCATGGTGGTTCAGGGCGGTTCCCTGCACCGAGGGTCCCGCTACGTGCTGCGAGTGACCAAGCGCGGCAAGGACCTGGCCCGGCTGTCCGGGCTGGTCGACGACCGGGGCCGGCCGGTGCGGGGCATGCCGGTGTCGGTCATTCAAGGAGGGCGCAACGCCGCCGCTGCCGCCTGGCGTGGAGCCTTCCTGGCCCGCGGATCCCTGACCGAGCCCGGCCGGTCCTCCTCTTTGGAGGTCACCTGTCCCGGCTCCGAGGCCGCACTGGCCCTGGTCGGGGCCGCGCGGCGCTTCGACATCTCCGCCAAGGCCCGAGAGGTGCGCGGGGCCGACCGCGTCGTCGTTCGCGACGGTGAGGCCATCGGTGTTCTCCTGGAGCGGATGGGGGCGCCGGAGGCCTTCAAGGTGTGGGCCGAACGCCGATCTCGGCGCGAGTCCCGGGGGACCGCCAACCGCCTGGCCAACTTCGACGACGCCAACCTGCGCCGTTCGGCCCGCGCCGCCGTCGCCTCGGGTGCCCGCGTCGAGCGAGCCTTCGAGATCCTGGGGGACGATGTCCCCGCCCACCTGCTTCAGGCCGGTCGCCTGCGCATCGCGCACAAGCAGGCATCCCTGGAGGAGCTTGGGCAGCTCTCCGACCCACAGCTGACCAAGGACGCCGTCGCTGGACGTATCCGCCGCCTCCTGGCCATGGCGGACAAGCAGGCCCACGAGCTGGGCATCCCCGACACGGAGTCGGTTCTCACCCAGGAGATGCTCGAGCCCTGAGGTGAGATGGGACCTCGGTCCTTGCCTTTGGGGCGCCTGATGGTCTTTGGTCCCCTCGGTTTGGCTTGTGCATCACAGTGTTCGCCCGTGGCGTGGTCGGCGACTCCCAGCGCCTGCCCAGTGTGACTAGACTCGGCCGTACCGGAGCTGAATCGGATGTGAGCTGAAGAGGAGGTTCCGGAGCACACGCCATGTGTGAAAAGAGCCCCAGCAACCGTGCGCCGCCAACCGGCGCACTAGGAGGACACAAAGTGACCACCCGCGTTGGTATTAACGGCTTCGGCCGGATCGGCCGCAACTTCTTCCGTGCCGCCCTCGAGCAGGGCGCCGACATCGAGGTTGTCGCCGTCAACGACCTGACGGACAACAAGACCCTGGCCCACCTGCTCAAGTACGACTCGATCCTCGGTCGTTTCGACGGCGAGGTCTCCTACGACGAGGATGGCATCACCGTCAACGGCAAGCACATCAAGGTGCTCGCTCAGCGCAACCCCGCCGACCTGCCCTGGGGCGACCTGGGCGTCGAGGTCGTCGTGGAGTCCACCGGCTTCTTCACCGACGGCGAGAAGGCCAAGGCCCACCTCGACGGTGGCGCCAAGAAGGTCGTCATCTCCGCTCCCGCCAAGAACGTCGACGGCACCTTCGTCATGGGTGTCAACGAGGGCGACTACGACAACGCCACGATGAACATCGTGTCCAACGCCTCGTGCACCACCAACTGCCTCGCCCCCCTGGCCAAGGTTCTCCACGAGAACTTCGGCATCGAGCGCGGCATCATGACCACCATCCACTCCTACACGGGTGACCAGCGCGTCCTCGACGCCCCGCACAGCGACCTGCGCCGTGCTCGCGCCGCCGCGCTGAACATGATCCCCACCAAGACCGGTGCCGCCCAGGCCGTGGCCCTCGTTCTGCCCGCCCTCAAGGGCAAGTTCGACGGTCTGGCCGTGCGTGTCCCCACCCCGACCGGCTCGCTGACCGACCTGACCTTCATCGCTGAGAAGGAGGTCTCCGTCGAGGCCGTCAAGGCTGCCGTCAAGGCCGCCGCCGAGGGCGAGCTCAAGGGCGTTCTCGAGTACACCGAGGACCCGATCGTCTCCACCGACATCGTGGGCAACCCGCACACCTCGATCTTCGACGCCACCGAGACCAAGGTCATCGGCAACCTCGTCAAGGTCCTCTCCTGGTACGACAACGAGTGGGGCTACTCCAACGCCCTGGTCCGCCTGACCTCCCTGGTCGGCTCCAAGCTCGCCTGAGACCAGACCGAGAGCATGACTCTCTAGAAGACGGCGCCCGCGCCACGCTATGCGTGCGCGGGCGCCGTCCGTCCCACACCCACACCTTCACCCACAACTGATGAGAGGCTTCATGAAGACCATCGAGTCCCTGGGCGACCTCAAGGGCAAGCGAGTCCTGGTCCGCTCCGACTTCAACGTGCCGCTGGACGCCGACAAGAACATCACCGACGACGGCCGCATCCAGGCCGCTCTGCCCACCCTGCGCACCCTGCTCGACGCCGGCGCCAAGGTAATCATCACCGCCCACCTGGGGCGCCCCAAGGGGCAGGTCAACCCCGACTACTCCCTGGCCCCTGTCGCCAAGCGCCTCGCCGAGGTCACCGGTGTCAAGGTGACCCTCGCCGAGGACACCGTGGGCGACTCCGCCAAGGCCGCCGTCGCCGCCGCCGGTGACGGTGAGATCGTCCTGCTGGAGAACGTGCGCTTCAACGCCGCCGAGACCTCCAAGGACGACGCTGAGCGCGAGGCCTTCGCCGCCGAGCTCGCCGCCCTGGCCGACGTCTTCGTCTCCGACGGCTTCGGCGTCGTGCACCGCAAGCAGGCCTCCGTCTACGACGTCGCCAAGCTGCTGCCCTCCGCCGCCGGCCTGCTCGTCGTCAAGGAGATCGAGTCCCTGGGGCGCGCCGTCAACGACCCCGAGCGCCCCTACACCGTGGTGCTCGGCGGCTCCAAGGTCTCCGACAAGCTCGGTGTCATCTCCAACCTGCTGAGCAAGGCCGACCGTCTCCTCATCGGTGGCGGCATGGCCTACACCTTCCTGGCCGCCCAGGGCTACGAGGTGGGTACCTCTCTGCTGGAGAAGGACCAGATCGACACCGTCAAGGGCTACCTGGAGACCGCCAAGGCCAACGGCGTCGAGCTGCTGCTGCCCGTCGACACCGTCGTGGCCCCGACCTTCGCCGCGGACGCCCCCGCCACCGTGGTGCCCGCTGACGCCCTGCCCTCCGACCAGATGGGCCTGGACATCGGCCCTGAGACGCGAAAGCTCTTCGCCGATGCCATCGCCACCTCCAAGACCGTGGTGTGGAACGGCCCCATGGGCGTCTTCGAGTTCCCGGCCTTCGCCGAGGGCACCAAGGCCGTGGCCAAGGCGATCTCCGAGTCCGACGCCTTCTCCGTCATCGGCGGTGGCGACTCCGCCGCGGCCGTGCGCACGCTCGGCTTCGACGAGGCCACGTTCTCCCACATCTCCACCGGTGGCGGCGCCTCCCTCGAGCTCCTCGAGGGCAAGACCCTGCCCGGTATCGCCGTGCTCAACGACTGAAGGAAGGCAACCCAGATGAGTAACCGCACCCCGCTCATGGCGGGCAACTGGAAGATGAACCTCGACCACCTCGAGGCCAACCACCTCGTCCAGGGCCTGGCCATGGAGCTCAAGGACCACGACCACGACTACACCAAGTGCGAGGTCCTCGTGATCCCGCCCTTCACGGACATCCGCACCGTGCAGACCGTCGTTGAGGCCGACTCCCTGGACATCAAATACGGCGCCCAGGACGTCTCCATCCACGACAACGGCGCCTACACCGGTGAGATCTCCACCGAGATGCTCACCAAGCTCGGTGTCAGCTACGTCGTCATGGGCCACTCCGAGCGCCGCGAGTACCACGGCGAGTCCGACGCCCTCGTGGGCGCCAAGGCCCGCAAGGTGCTCGACGCCGGCATGACCCCCATCCTGTGCTGCGGTGAGGCCCTGGAGATCCGCAAGGCCGGCACCCACGTCGACTTCGTCCTGGGGCAGATCCGCGCCGCCCTGGAAGGATGGAGCGGCGAGGACGTCGCCAAGATCGTCATCGCCTATGAGCCCATCTGGGCCATCGGCACCGGCGAGACCGCCACCGCCAAGGACGCCCAGGAGGTGTGCGGAGCGATCCGCGAGGCCCTGCGTGCCGACTACGGCGACGCCACCGCTGACGCCACCCGCATCCTCTACGGCGGCTCCGCCAAGCCCGGCAACATTAAGGAGCTCATGGCCCAGCCCGACGTCGACGGCGCACTCGTCGGCGGAGCCTCCCTCAAGGCGGACTCCTTCGCCGCCATGGCCGGCTTCTACGCCTGAGCGAGCCGAGTCGCGGCGGAGGAACTGAGCGATCACTTCTCCGCAGTGTCTCACCGCTCGCTGACAGGGTCCCGGACACCTCACACCCCGAGGTGTCCGGGACCCCGCGCGTTACAGGTAGACTGCCACGCGGACAGGTGGGGGCGCGGACCCTGTCGGGAGTCGCGCCGGACCCATGCCGGAGCGTGAGGCCCCCGCAGCAAGACGGAACCAACAACGAAGGGAACGTGACGTGAACGTAGTGCGTATCGTCCTTCAGGTGCTGCTCGTCCTCTCGAGCTTCTTCCTCATCATGTCGATCCTCCTGCACAAGGGCAAGGGCGGCGGTCTGTCGGACATGTTCGGCGGCGGTATCTCCTCCTCCGCAGGGTCCTCCGGCGTGGCCGAGCGCAACCTCGACCGCATCACGGTGGCGGTGGCCATCATCTGGACGATCACGATCGTCGGGCTCGGCCTGGTCGCCAAGCTCGGCTGAGCCTCGGCGGACTCCGACGAGCACAGCGCACACGACGGATCCGACCGTCGATACCACCCCCGATCCGCGTGGAGACGATCTGGACCGAGGGCTGCGCGGCTATCTCGCCCACCTGCGTGTCGAGCGCGGGCTGAGCCCTCACACCCTGAGCGCCTACGAGCGCGACCTCGGCCGCTACCTGCGCTACCTGAGGAGCGCCGGCATCTCAGCACCGCAGGACGTCAGCCGCAACGACGTGGCCGGCTTCCTCGAGGTCCTGCGCACCGGATCCGACGGCGCCCGTCCGCTGGCGTCGTCCTCGGCATCCAGAACCGTCACGGCCGTGCGCGGCTGGCACAAGTTCCTCCTGGCCGAGGGCACCACCTCAGAGGATCCCTCGGCCACCGTGCGCCCGCCCCAGCCCGGAAGGCGCCTGCCCAAGGCCTTAGGGGTCGATGAGGTCCGCCGTCTCCTGGAGGCAGCAGGCGTTGACGACTCCCCGGTGAGCCTGCGCGACCGAGCGCTGCTGGAGGTCCTCTACGCCACCGGCGCCCGCATCTCCGAGGCGGTGGGGCTCGTCGTCGACGACCTTGACACCGACTCCAGGCTGCTGAGGCTGTTCGGCAAGGGACGCAAGGAACGCGTGGTCCCCATGGGGGCCTACGCCTGGGAGGCGCTGGACGCCTACCTGGTGCGAGGGCGGCCGGTCCTGGCCGAGAAGGGCAGGGGAGTGCCACAGGTCTTCCTCAACACCCTGGGCAGGCCCCTGAGTCGGCAGAGCGCCTGGGCGGTCCTCCAACAGGCCGCTGAACGGGCCGGTCTCATCGGGACGGACGGCGCCGACGAGCGGCGCATCTCCCCCCACACCCTGCGCCACTCCTTCGCCACGCATCTGCTGGCGGGAGGGGCGGATGTGCGTGTCGTCCAGGAGATGCTCGGACACGCCTCGGTCACCACCACCCAGATCTACACGAAGGTCACCGTCGACCACCTGCGGGAGGTCTACGCCACCAGTCACCCGCGGGCTCTGGCCTGATCGATGAGCCCGCAGGTGAGGGCCGTACCCCAGGCTTTGGTGGGGGAAGCCTGAGTGCGCACCGGGCCGCGCCTGAAAGCGGGGTCCCGTTGGCCTTGATCTCTGGCGTGTCCCGTCTGAACTGGGCGATGTCGGTCGGCTTTCGACTAGGCTGGTTGACGTGAATGACTCCATCCAGCCAGGCCTGATCGACAACCCCGGCACCGACGAGAGCGAGGAGAAGGACTTCCCCGTTCCCGCGCCGCTGGAGTCGCACGGACCCGCTCGGGTCATCTCCATGTGCAACCAGAAGGGCGGCGTCGGCAAGACCACGACGACGATCAACCTCGGTGCGGCCCTGGCCGAGCTGGGGCGCAAGGTCCTCATCGTCGACTTCGATCCCCAGGGAGCGGCCTCGGCCGGCCTGGGCATCAACGCTCACGAGCTCGACTCCACCATCTACGACCTGCTCGTCGCCAGCCGTCCGGACATCCGCACGGTCATCCACGAGACCACGGTGGAGGGGCTGGACATCGTCCCGGCCAACATCGACCTGTCCGCCGCCGAGGTCCAGCTCGTCAACGAGGTCGCCCGCGAGCAGGCCCTCAAGCGGGTGCTGCGTCCGGTGCTCGACGAGTACGACGTGATCCTCGTGGACTGCCAGCCCTCGCTCGGACTGCTGACCATCAACGCCCTGACCGCCTCCCACGGCGTCATCATCCCGCTGGAGACCGAGTTCTTCGCCCTGCGTGGGGTGGCGCTCCTGGTGGAGACCGTCGAGCGGGTCAAGGACCGCCTCAACGCCACGCTGGAGATCGACGGCATCCTGGCCACCATGGTGGACTCCCGCACCCTGCACTCCCGGGAGGTGCTTGAGCGCCTGGAGCAGGCCTTCGGTGAGCAGCTCTTCGACACGCGCATCCGGCGCACGATCAAGTTCCCGGACGCCTCCGTGGCCAACGAGCCGATCACCAGCTACGCACCCTCCCACCCCGGTGCGGACGCCTACCGCCGGCTGGCCCGCGAGGTCATCGCCCGCGGCGATGTCGCCTGAGCCGGAGGAGCAGGGGCCGCCCAGGCTGCCCGGATTCAGCGTCACACTGCCGCAGTTCGAAGGCCCCTTCGACCTGCTACTGAGTCTCATCGCCCGCAAGCGGCTCGACGTCACCGAGCTGGCGCTGGCCGAGGTGACCGACGACTTCATCGCCCACATGCGCTCGGACTGGGACCTGGGGCGCGCATCTGAGTTCATCGTCGTGGCCTCCACCCTCCTGGCGCTCAAGGCCCACCGCCTTCTGCCCCGTAACGAGAACGAGGAGGAGCCCGACCTCGAGCTGCTCGAGGCCCGCGACCTGCTCTTCGCCCGGCTCCTGCAGTACCGGGCCTTCAAGGAGGCCGCAGCTGCCTTCCGCCACCGGGCGGAGACCTCCGCACGCAGCTACCCGCGCATCGTCGCCCTGGAACCACATCTGGCGGCGCTGCTGCCCAAGCTCGTGGCCACCATCACCCCCGAGGAGCTGACCCGGCTGGCGGTGGGCGCCTTCACCCGGCCCACCGATCCGGGCGTCCAGACCGTCCACCTGCACGAGCGGGTACCGGTCGGTGAGCAGCTGAGCCTCATCGCCAGCAGGCTGCGCAGTCACGGAACCCTGACCTTCGCCCAGATCATTGAGGACGCCGAGCGCACCGCCGTCGTGGTGGCCCGCTTCCTGGCGCTGCTCATCCTCCACCGGCAGGGCAGTGCCGAGCTGGACCAGACGGAGGCCATGGGCGAGATCACCGTGACCTGGTGCGGCGGCCAGGACGACCTGACCGGCATGATGACCTCTGAGAACCTTACTGAGCTCGAGGAGGAATTCGCATGAGCGATGCTGTGGGGTCTGAGCTGCGCAGTGCTGCTGAGGCTATCCTCATCGTCGCCGACGAGCCGGTGATCACCTCTGCGATCGCCGAGGCCCTCGGTATGGAGGAGAGCGTCTGCGAGGAACTGCTCGAGGGTCTAGCAGCCGAGTACCGTGGAGAGGCGCCCGGCAGCCGTGCTCATGGATTCCTCCTGCGACGTGCGGCAGGTGGGTGGCGTTTCGCCTCCGTGCCCGAGCACGCCGACCTCGTCGAGCAGTTCATCATTGGCGGCGCCACCGCACGCCTGAGCCAGGCAGCGCTGGAGACCTTGGCCGTCGTCGCCTACCGGCAGCCGGTCACCCGGGGGCGCGTCGCGCAGATCCGCGGGGTCAATGTCGACGGCGTCATGCGCACCCTGCACGCCCGCGGCCTTATCGAGGAGGCCGGTGCCGAGACCTCCGGTGCGATTCTGTACCGGACCACGGGAGACTTCCTGGAGTACCTGGGAATCGACTCCCTGGACGAGCTGCCACCCCTGGCTCCCTACCTCCCCCGCGTCGAGGCGCTGGGGGAGATCGTCGAACAGGCCGATGAGATGGCCGGTAGGAGGACCCCATGACCCCGAGGAACCGCCACACCCGAACCGAGTCCGTGCCCCACAGCGATTTTGGGGCCCAGGAGTTCTACGACGAGGATGACCTCGAGGAGCTGGATGAGCGGGCCGACGCCGGCGATCTGGCGGCCTTCGACGCCGAGGCCATTGACGAGGACGAGGAAGCCCGTCTGCTTCAGATGCGTGAGCGCGCCACCAAGGGCGGCCAGGACGACCCGCACGTCGCCTCCGGACAACGGCTGCAGAAGGTCCTGGCCCACGCAGGGGTTGCCTCGCGCCGCGCCTGCGAGCAGCTCATCGCCGACGGCCGCGTCAGCGTCGACGGTATTTCCGTCACCGAGGCGGGCGTCAGGGTGGACCCGCTGACCCAGGAGATCCGCGTTGACGGCAGCCGAATCCTCACCAACCCCGAGCTCATCACCCTCATGCTCCACAAGCCGGCAGGGGTCGTCACCACCATGGAGGACCCTGAGGGCCGCCCCACCGTGGCCCAGTACGGACGCGACTACCTGGCCGAGCACCCCGAGCTGCCCGACTCGCTGCGCCTGGTGCATGTCGGGCGCCTCGACACTGAGACCGAGGGGCTGCTCCTGCTGTCCAACGACGGCGAGCTCTCCCACCGGCTCATGCACCCCAGCTTTGAGATCGCGAAGACCTATGTCGCCATCGTTGAGGGACAGGTTGAGCCCTGGGTCCCGCGTAAGCTGCGGCGCGGCATCGAGCTGGAGGACGGTGAGGCCAAGGCGGACCGAGTGACCGTCAAGGATTCCGGGCCGCGCGGTTCCATCGTTGAGATCCCCCTCCACTCCGGCAAGAACCGCGTCGTGCGGCGCATGCTGGACGCTGTCGGCCACCCTGCGACGCGTCTGGCGCGCACCCGGCTCGGACCGCTGCGGCTGGGCAACCTGCGCCCCGGCCAGACGCGCCCCCTCAGCGGCGAGGAGATCGCCGCACTGCAGCAGGAGGTCGGGCTGTGAGCGCCCCCGAGCCGCGGGCGTCAGTGTCCACGCGCGGCCCGGTGCTCATCGTCGGCACGGGGCTGCTGGGAACCTCACTCGCCCTGGCGCTGCGGGCGGCAGGTGTCGAGGTCCTGCTCTCCGACACCTCGCCCACCTCCCTGGCCCTGGCCCGAGACATGGGAGCAGGATCGCTTCATGACGAGGACAGCCCTGAGCCGCAGATCGTCGTCGTGGCCACGCCCCCCGACGTCACCGCCGACGTCGTCGTCGCGCAGCTGAGCGCCCACCCCAGTGCTGTGGTCACTGACGTCGCCTCCGTCAAGGAACGGGTCGTCGCCGAGGTCCGGGCCCGGGCGGGAGACGAGGCCCGCAGGTACGTCGGCTCCCACCCGATGGCCGGCCGGGAGCGCTCGGGCGCCGGCGCCGCCGACTGCGACCTCTTCGCCGGGCGCCCCTGGGTGGTGGTCGGCCAGGACGCCGATCCACAGGCGGAGCTGGTCATCAGGAACCTGGCGGTCGATGTGGGCGCCACCCCGGTGCGCATGGGTGCGGCGGAGCATGACGCTGCCGTCGCTGCCGTCTCCCATATGCCCCAGCTCGTCTCCTCACTCGTGGCCGCCCGCCTGGAGGAGCTGGGGGAGGGGGCCCTGGCTCTGTCGGGGCAGGGGCTTCGTGACGTCACCAGGATCGCGGCCTCGGATCCCAGGTTGTGGTCGGCCATCATCGTGGGCAACGCCGGGCCCGTGGTCGACCTGCTGCGCCGAATCCGTGATGACCTAGGCGTACTGATCACAGGGATCGAAGCGGCCGCCTGCGATTCGGACAGTCCGGAGCACACAGCTCCGGGAGCGGCACGTGTGGTCGCTCCCGGGGCCGTCGGCGCGGTCACCGATGTCATGACACGGGGAAACCTCGGTCGGGAACGCATCCCCGGAAAGCACGGCGGGGCGCCGCGCCGCTACACCGAGGTCCAGGTCCTGGTACCCGACGCCGCCGGCGAGCTGGGCAGGCTCTTCTCGGACGTCGGAGCCGCCGGCGTCAACATCGAGGACTTCTCCCTGGAGCACTCGGCCGGGCAGAGCGCGGGCATCGCCCTCATCTCCGTCCTTCCGGCGGCCGCCCAACGGCTGGAGGAGGCCCTGGACGCCCAGGGCTGGCGCGTCGTCGCGGGCTGAAGCCGGTTCAATCCGTCACCGAGGTCCGCCTGTGTCAGTACTCATGGGGACCTGATCCGCGGTACCGCGCCGGAGTGTGGGACGCTTGGCCCAGTTCATGACCGTCAATCGGACCCTGATGGAGGGCACCATGGGAATCGTCGTTGCGATCGACGGACCGAGCGGATCGGGCAAGTCCACCGTCTCGCGGCGCGTCGCCGCCGAGCTGGGACTGGCCTACCTGGACACCGGTGCCATGTACCGGGCCGCCGCCTGGTGGTGCGAGCGCGAGGGCATCGACCTGGAGGACGGGGCCGCCGTCGCCGAGGCCGTCACCGCGATGCCCCTGCACATGGGGCTGGATCCCGAGCACCCCACCTTCACCGTGGACGGCACGGACGTATCGACCGCGATCCGCGACCCGCACATCGCCACCGTCGTCTCGAAGGTCGCCACCAACCTCGAGGTGCGTGCTGACCTGGCGCGCCGCCAGCGCGAGATCATCCGCTTCGAGGCGACCGGGCACACCGGCTCCTTCTCCGCCGGTGCCGGCATCGTGGCCGAGGGACGTGACATCACCACCGTCATCGCGCCCGACGCCGACGCCCGCCTACTGGTGACCGCCTCGGAGGAGGCCCGCCTGGCCCGCCGCGCCGGGGACCTGGAGGCCGCCGGCAAGCAGGTCGACGCCGACGCCCTGCGCGACCAGGTGGTGCGCCGCGACCGTGATGACGCCACGGTCTCCCAGTTCCTCACCGCGCCCGAGGGCGTCACCCTGGTGGACACCTCGGAGCTGACCCTGGAGCAGTCCGTCGAACGGGTCCTGGACCTGGTGGAGGAGGCCGCCGACGCCGCCGCCCAACGGGACGCCGAGGAGGACCTGCGGGCCCAGGCCATGCGCGCGGGCCTGGCCGACTACGAGCTCGATGAGGAGGACCTCGCCCTCCTGGAGGCCGACGGCGGCCTGCCCACCGGTGACAGCGTCGAGCCCGGACTGCCGGTCCTGGCCGTCGTCGGCCGCCCCAACGTGGGCAAGTCGACGCTGGTCAACCGGGTCCTGGGCCGTCGCGAGGCCGTCGTCCAGGACACCCCCGGTGTCACGCGCGACCGGGTCTCCTACCCCGCGGAGTGGGCCGGGCGCCGCTTCACCATCGTCGACACCGGCGGATGGGAGGTGGACGTGGCCGGCCTCGACGCCGCCGTGGCCACCCAGGCCGAGATCGCCGTGGAGATGGCCGATGCCGTCCTGCTGGTCGTCGACGCCCAGGTCGGTATCACCGAGACCGACGCCCGCGTGGTGCGGATGCTGCGCCGCAGCGGCAAGCCGGTGGTGCTGGCCGCCAACAAGGTCGACTCCCCGGCCCAGGAGGGGGACGCCGCCACCCTGTGGAACCTGGGGCTGGGCGAGCCCTTCCCGGTCTCGGCCCTTCACGGCCGGGGCAGCGGCGAGGTCCTCGACGCCGTCATGGAGGTCCTTCCGGAGGTCTCCGCCGTGGCCACCGCAGCGCCGGAGGGGGACCTGCACCGCATCGCTCTCGTGGGGCGTCCTAACGTCGGCAAGTCCTCTCTGCTGAACTCCATCGCGGGCCGGGAGCGCGTCGTCGTCAACGAGACCGCGGGCACGACCCGTGACCCGGTCGACGAGATCATCGAGCTCGACGGGCGCCAGTGGGTCTTCGTCGACACCGCGGGGATCCGCCGGCGGGTCAAGCAGTCACGGGGCGCCGACTACTACGCGGTGCTGCGCACGCAGGGCGCCATCGACAAGGCCGAGGTCGCCGTCGTCCTGCTGGACGCCTCCGAGCCGATCAGTGAGCAGGACGTGCGCGTGGTCCAGCAGGCCGTCGATGCCGGCCGCGCCCTGGTGCTGGTCAACAACAAGTGGGACCTGGTGGACGAGGAGCGCCAGAAGATGCTCCTGTGGGAGGTCGAGCACGACCTGGCCCACGTCTCCTGGGCCCCCCACATCAACCTGGCAGCCCGGACCGGCTGGCACACCAACCGGCTCGTGCGCGCTCTCGACGCCGCACTGGAGGGTTGGACCACGCGCGTGCCCACAGGCCGGCTCAACGGCTTCCTGGGGCAGCTGCAGTCCGCCACCCCGCACCCGGTGCGAGGCGGCAAGCAGCCCCGCATCCTCTTCGCCACTCAGGTCCAGGTGGCCCCGCCCCGGATCGTCATCTTCACCACCGGTTTCCTCGACGCCGGCTACCGGCGCTTCATCGAGCGGCGCCTGCGTGAGGAGTTCGGCTTCACCGGCACCCCCATCCAGATCGGGGTGCGCGTGCGTGAGAAGCGCCAGCGGCGCTGAGATGCCTGACTGTATTCAATCAGATTGTCAACCTTAGTAGGCCGACTGGTCACTCTGTGGCATATGGTTTAATGACGGTATTTGAACTAAACTCGAACAAGTAAATGTTGACTCAATAACCCATAAGAAAGGGTAACAATTGTGTCGAGTTTAGGTAAGAATTCCATCTTAATTGGTCGAAGTGATCGTGCGGTTAAGCCATATGTAGTGCCAGTGGCTATCTGGTTTCTTGTCCTCATATTCGGTTGGGGCGTCATGAGGGCGTTCTGGGAGTTCAGTTACAAGTATTCCTATGATGGGATGGAAACCCTTCCATACTACCTTTCGGCGAACTGGGGTGACGCTTTAATTCTTCCGACGGTATGCGCAATTGGATATGTTGAGATTCGAACTTCCTGGAGAAGTGTATCTCGGGTAGTTGCTTGCGTTTCCGGATTGTTTGGATTTGCAGTCGGAGTGCTGACACAGATTCAGTGGAATCTGGATGCGAACACCGTCAGAAACTGGACTTTTAATCGTGCTGGAGGTTTTAATCTTCCTGGATGGTACCATGCGGCATTCTTGATCATCATGTGTGGGGTGCTGACTTGTCTCGTCGGGGTATCGGTACACGTTGGCTGCAAAAGGAGAAACTGGGAACGTAGCTCTGCTTTAAGGTACATGGCCGTTGGCTATCTGCTAGTTCTATTCTCATGTCTACTGGCAACCGATAACTTACGTCAAGTCAACGGGGTACTTCCATTGAGCACTTCTGGTCTTGTCGGCTTGTGGAGTAAACCCTTGTTAACGTGTGTGCTGGTCGTTTTCTTTGCACATTTATGCAACCTAAGTTATCGTGGAGTTGTAGCATACGCGTTAACTCTAACTACCACAGCACTATCTATTCCCCTCCTCTTTATGTATCGCGGATTAGAGCCGGTGACATTAACTGCAGGAATCGGGTGCATGCTGGCGTTCGTATTCGCGTTATCCTTCATCACTGCACCGTCGTCTGTTTCATCAGTTGAGCGCCTTCTACGCTCGTTGCCCACAGCCGTACTTGCCGCAGTTTTCGTTCATGTCGTCCTAGCCAAGCCTGAAAAAGTAACTCTTTCGGAAGGCGCTGTTGTCCTAGCTTCCGGTCTCGCAATTCTTATAGCGTCAAGTGCTTCGACAGTTTTATATGACGGAGATTTGTGGATGGTGTGGAGTGTCGCGAGAGCTTCCGTATTCTCAGTTTGCCTCATTTTCGTGCAAGTTGTTGCCTTCAAAGGCGGTAGATATTCAGCCATTTCGGTAGGTCTGTTGTTTCCATTTTTTGTATGGTGTTCTTTCTCTTGGGTTAAAGAGAACTTCAATGTGGTAATTGAAAACGAAAAGAATGCGGTAGGGTATGATAGTTTGCGCTATAGGGAGTGGTCTATAAGGGTTGGAATGCTCGGTGCATACATTGCGCTTGTTGCTTTTGTCTACATTACGGCATCGTGGTTAAACTTAACTAACCTTGAGCCGCACCCTAAAGTAATATATCGAATGTTGGTTTGCTCGGTTATCGTAGTTGCCATGACTGTTGGGGCTTTCAGTTTTTCTCGTGTGTCTTACGTCAATAATGTTTTCATTCTGCGTGGGGTGACGGTGGTGCCTGGTCTGGTCTATTTTGGGTCAGTTTCATCTGCGCTGGCATCCTTAGTGTACGGTGTTGTACTGTTTCAGTACCCTTCCTCTAGGCTGCATGTTGGATGGTGGGGATTGTTGTCTATGCTATATGTCGGAGTTTTATGGTTGACTTGCGTTGCGACTTTGAAATTTTTCGACGTTCCGAAGGCTAAGGATGACTGGACTTTTACTGGTAAAGTAGTCCATTGTGTTCTACAGGATCATCTTCTAAGTCTAGCTTTGATGAACATCTTAGGTTTGGGGTTGCTGGTATGGATTTCTGACAGATTTGTCTGGAGTTTTAACCAATTTGCGAGATCGCCTGATCGACCGATTGAGGTGGCGACACTATTTGCGACACTGCTTGGGGTTATGGCGCCTATGGCGGAAGTTTTTGAATACTTTATTGGGAATAATGTTGGTCACCTGGATAGAGAGAAGCTCCGAATTTCTGAAATTCTAGATAAACCTGAGCGCGACCTACTTGATAGGCGAAGAGGTGAAGAGTATCTTTGTGCTTTGGAGAAACATCTTCGAAGACAGAATGAAATTGCTTCGGTTATGGTGGCGGCTTCTGTCAATTTCATATTTCTGTATTATGTTGTTAAAAAGAGAATGGGGTTGACTAGTGGTGGTTCTGGCAGGACGAGGAATATTCGTTGGTGATAGTTTGTCTAAATGGCCGTTGCGGAACTGTCGTCTGTTTGGCGTGGTTGCTGAAGTGTCTTGCGTGTCGATCAACTGGTGCGACGCCTCGATCTTTCTGTCCGAAGTCTCCAACGCCTCTGTGAGAAGTGCATCATCGGCCTGCCCCCACTCGCAGTGATCCGACGCTACCGGCTCCAAGAGGCGGCACGGCGGCTTCGGGAGGATCCGTCCGTCACCGTATGCGTAGGTGGCCGCCGAGCTCGACTACGCGGACCACGCCCACCTGACCGCCGACTTCCGACGCGTCCTGGGTTTCTCACCGAGCCTGTACCGACAGCAGACCATTAGCGATCGTCAGGCTCTCAGTGGCCGGTAGGTGACCGGTAGTGGTCTCGAGCCTCGGGCTGCGCCGCTCGATCAATAGATCAGGGAGCGGAAGCTCCACCATGCCGTCAGGGTGCTCAGAGTCATCAGCACGCTCGGTGTCAGCAGTACGCAGGAGACTTGCACCCAGCGAGTCGTGCGATGCCATCGCATCTGGACCAGCGCCCACACATCGGCTGCAGCCAGTAGGAGGGGCACGACTCCCAGCAACAGGATGGCCTGGTTCTTGTTCATAACCTCACGGGTCTGACCCAAGCAGCTCACGTGTGCCGGGGTGGGCACGCAGGGAGATTGTAGGTGTTCTGCCAGCTGGTTGTTGTGATGATGCCTACTGCCAGTGACACAAGCACGACAATCGTCTCGACGCAGGTGAGTGTCCGAGGCAGCCACCCGCCTGTTCTCTGGAAGCCGGCTGAAGAAGGTTCCATCGCCTCATCGTACGGGGCAGCATTGAGGATGCTGCGCCGGCTCGTTGAGAACCATCAGGACGCCGCCAGCGTGAGAACGGTTGGCACCGGACAGTGGCGTGCGGCCGCAACACCCATAGACTGTAGCCATGCTGAATCCGGTTGACCCCACCACCACGCCCGCCTGGAAGCGCCTCACCGAACTCCACGACTCCATGACCCCGGACCTGCGCGCCTGGTTCGTCGACGACCCGCAGCGCGCCGAGCGCTTCTCCTACGAGCTGGGAGACCTCTACGTCGACCTGTCCAAGAACCTGCTGACCGACGACGTCCGCGCTGCCCTGGTCGAGCTCGCCGAGCAGGTGGACGTCCCGGGCCGCCGCGACGCCATGTACGCCGGTGAGCACATCAACATCACCGAGGACCGGGCCGTTCTCCACACCGCCCTGCGCCGCCCGGCCGCCGACTCCCTGACCGTGGACGGCCAGGACGTCGTCGCCGACGTTCACGAGGTCCTGGAGAAGATCTACGCCTTCGCCCGACGTGTCCGCTCGGGGGAGTGGACCGGCATCACCGGCAAGCCCATCAAGACGGTGGTCAATATTGGCATCGGCGGCTCCGACCTCGGCCCCGTCATGGTCTATGAGGCCCTCAAGCCCTACGTGCAGAAGGGCCTTGAGTGCCGCTTCATCTCCAACATCGACCCCACCGACTGTGCCGAGAAGGTCGCGGACCTCGACCCGGAGACGACCCTGTTCATCATCGCCTCCAAGACCTTCACCACCCTGGAGACCCTCACCAACGCCCGCATGGCCCGCGACTGGTTCCTGGCCGCCCTCCAGGCCAAGGGCATTGAGACCGACGGCGCCATCGCCAAGCACTTCGTGGCCGTCTCCACCGCCCTGGACAAGGTCGCCGAGTTCGGCATCGACCCGGCCAACGCCTTCGGCTTCTGGAACTGGGTGGGTGGACGCTACTCGGTGGACTCCGCCGTCGGTACGGTCCTGGCCGTGGCCATCGGCCCGGAGAACTTCGCCGACTTCCTCTCCGGCTTCCACACCGTTGACGAGCACTTCGCCACCAAGGCCCCGGCCGAGAACGTCCCCATGCTCATGGGCCTGCTCAACGTCTGGTACGTCAACTTCTTCAAGGCCGGCTCCCACGCCATCCTTCCCTACGCCCAGTACCTGCACCGCTTCCCCGCCTACCTCCAGCAGCTCACCATGGAGTCCAACGGCAAGTCCGTGCGCTGGGACGGCAGCCCCGTGACCACCGAGACCGGCGAGGTCTTCTGGGGTGAGCCGGGCACCAACGGCCAGCACGCCTTCTACCAGCTCATCCACCAGGGCACCCAGCTCATCCCCGCGGACTTCATCGCCGTGGCCAATCCCGCGCACCCCACCAAGGACGGGGGAGTGGACGTCCACGAGCTGTTCCTGTCCAACTACCTGGCCCAGACTGCGGCGCTCGCCTTCGGCAAGACCGCCGATGAGGTGCGTGCCGAGGGCACCGCCGAGGAGATCGTCCCGGCCCGCGTCTTCGCCGGCAACAAGCCGACCACCTCGATCCTCGCCCCGGCGCTGACGCCCGCGGTCGTCGGAGAGCTCATCGCCCTCTACGAGCACATCACCTTCACCCAGGGCATCGTGTGGGGCATCGACTCCTTCGACCAGTGGGGAGTGGAGCTGGGCAAGAAGCTGGCCCTCGAGATCGCCCCCGCTGTCCAGGGCGACGAGGAGGCCCTCGCAGGGCAGGACGCCTCCACCCGGGGCCTCATCACCCGCTACCGCAGCCTGCGCCGCTAGCCTGGCCAGACCAGCCGAATACTCTGTCGTGTCAGCGACTCATATCCCGTTGAGGAGGACATCGTGAAGGAAATCAGCGTCGATGAGCTGCGGCGTCGGCTCGAGACGGGGGAGGATCTGGTGGTCCTTGACGTGCGCGAGCCCGACGAGGTGGCGCGCACGGCGATCCCCGGTTCAGTCAACATCCCACTGGGCGAGGTGGCCGACCGGATGGGAGAGCTCGATGCGTCCCGCCCCACTGCGGTCATCTGTGCCGGCGGAGTGCGCTCCGCCAAGGCGGTCACGGCTCTGACCGCTGCCGGCTACACCGGCGAGCTGCTCAACGTCAGCGGCGGCATGAAGGCCTGGTTGGGTCAGTAACCCGGCGGGCAACCAAGCCATCGGGATGGCCTCGGACTGACCGGTTCGGGGCCGTCCCGCGTATCTCAGCCTCGTCTCCGAGAACGCCTGAGCAGCTCCTCGACTGTACGCAGGACACCGTCCTCGGTATTGGCGGGCGCCGTGTACGCCGCTGCGGCATGGATGCCGGGGTGGGCATTGCGCATGGCGAAGCCCAGATCCGCATAGTCGTAGAGATCCAGGTCGTTGAGGTAGTCCCCGAAGACAGCAGTCTGCTCCGGGAGGACTCCGAGCCTGGCCTGAAGCGCCGCCAGGGCCCGCCCCTTGGAAACCTGTGCCGACATCATGTCCGTCCAGTGCAACCCGGAGACGACGGTCTGCACGTGCGGAACCGCAGCGGTCAGCGCCTGAGAACTGCCGTTCTCAACGTCGTCGAAGTCGAAGACCGCGACCTTGAGCACCTCATCCAGGGCGATGGCGGTCAGGTCCTCGACGATCTCCAGCGCCTCGTAGTACAACCCGGTCTGTTCCAGGAAGGCCGCATCCGAGCGCTCGATGTAGGCGCAGTGCTTGCAGGCCACAACCGCGCCGACGTCGTACCCGGAGTCGACCAGGTGGCGGGTGGTGGTGATGGCGGCCTCGGCGTCCTGGGCGCTGATGGTGTCGGAGTGGATCTCCTCACCGCCGTGAACGACGAAGGAACCGTTCTCAGCGATCAGTGGTGAGTCCTCGACGGCGGAGCCCAGGACCGCACGCAGGTTCGCCAGTTGCCTGCCCGAGGCAGGAGCGAAGACGATGCCGGCGGCTCGCATGTCTTCGACTGCATCCAGCAGCCCGGCGGGAACGCGCCCATGACCATCCAGGAGAGTTCCGTCCATGTCGGTGACAACAAGACGGAGATCGATCTGCGCGGGCAACGCTGCGAGGAGCTCGGGCTCCAGGGGAAGGTGCTTCACGGCGTCATCCTCTCAAGGATGATGCGTCCATGTCAGCACGGCGTGAGGCGCGCACAAGACGGGCGCCTGCCGGCCCACACCGATCAGTGGACCAACAGGCGCCCGTCAGAGGAACAGCTCGCGCTCTGAGAGCCTTCAGCTCAGTCAGCTGGCCTGGCGGCGACGCATGACGAGGACGGCGCCGGTGCCCAGCAGGCCGGCGGCGGCGACGGCGACGGCAATGCTCGGACCAGTGGTGGCCAGGGCGGGCTTCGTCGGGGTGGTGCGAGGAGCCGCAACGACAGGAGTCGCGGACGGCTTGGCCGGGGTACCGGTGGTCGTGACGGTCTCAGTGGTCACCGTGGTGGCCGGAGCGGACGGCGTGGACGCAGGGGTGGTGGTCTCCGAGGTCGGGGGAGCAGTCGGAGCCGGAGCAGTCGTCTCGGTGGACGGCGTCGACGGAGTGGTCTCCGGGGTCGGCGTCGGGCTGGGGACGGTGGTGTCCGTCGGCGGGGTGTCGGTCGTCGACGGCGGGGTGTTGCTCTTCGTCGTCGTGGTGGTGGTGTTGGTGGTCGTCGTGGTTGACGGGGTCAGCGTCGAGTTGCTGACGTTGTAGGCGGCGAAGTTCTGGGTGGCGTACCACTTGCCGTCCGAGGTCTGGGCGAATCCGATGCCGATGGAGTTGACGTTCGGGTCGGTCATGTTCTTGTAGTGGCCGGGGGAGTTGAGCCACTGGTTGAAGATCTGCGCGCCGGTGTCACCACCCGCGGTACGCCAGGCCACGTTCTCAGAGCCGGTGGTCCAGCCCGAGGGGTAAGCCGACGTGAAGTCGGGGCGGTGGCTCATGTTGTTGGCGGCGGCCTGCTGCTCGGACCAGTCCTGTGCGACGGCGTCGAGCTCCTGGTACCGGGTCACGGGCTGAAGGTTCAGGCTGCTGCGCAGCTCGTTGACCTTGTTCAGGACGGTGTCGGCGTACTGGGCCCCCTCCGAGGTCACCTGGGCGGGAACCGCGGCGGCGGCTGCAGGTGCGCCCTGAGGGGCGGCCGGAGCGGCCAGTGCGGCCGAGGAGGCGGTCAGCGGCACGACGGTGAGCGCAGCTGCGGCGATGACGCGCTTGATGTTCATGTGTCGTTCTCTCTGATCGGGAATATGAGAACACAGTCTGATTTGCACAATCGACGATGAGCCGACGCGCAGGATGCTGTGAGACACCCTTGATGTCGGTGTTCACTCAACCACAGTCGCGTCGGCCATGCATGTTATTCGGTTGTGACTTTTCTGACCGAATTCGTCGCGCGGCTGAATCATGTGGCCGACTGCAAGGGGTAGTTCTTTCGTCTTGAGGTACCAATGAAAACTGGCCGCAGGCGGCGGGCGGGCTGGGTGATCGCCGTCATTGCAACGTTGACTGGATCGTGATTAAAGGTCGGTAAATTGCTATCGGGCTCATCGGCTTAAATTAGCCTAATGGTTGTTATGTGGGATGCAAATGTGGCTTGTGTTGATAAGGGTGGCATCGGAAGAATGTGAACGTCTGCTGCCGAAGTGCTGTCGACAAAAAAGTCCGCACTCCTTTGAAAGAGTGCGGACCTTTGCCCTGGTCGGGCTGGCGGGATTTGAACCCACGACCCCTTGACCCCCAGTCAAGTGCGCTACCAAACTGCGCCACAGCCCGTTGACTCGCGGCTCCGGGCCGCTTGCAACGAGCAGAACCTTAACCCATGGGGCGGCTCCTTCCGAAATCTGCTGGCGGTGAGGCCGCTCACCCCAGCGCGTCAGACGCGGTCATCCTGATGGCGTCCGCCTCCCATGAGGGCGTCGAGCTGACGACGCTCCTTCTTCGTGGGCCGTCCTGCCCCGCGATCTCGGATGACGGCGGCCGGCGCATCCAGGGGCGACGGGCGAGGGGGAGAGGAGTCGATGTACGCGGTGCGGGCGATGGGGGCACCTACCCGCTTGGTGAGGATCCGGGTCACGGTCAGTAGCCGGTCGAAGCCATCGACGCGGTAGCGGACCTCGTCCCCCACCGAGACGTGCTGGGCGGGCTTGGCAGTCTCTCCGTTGATGCGTACATGCCCCGCCTTGCAGGCGCTTGTCGCCGCCGAACGGGACTTGATCTGCCGCACGCTCCACAGCCAGACGTCGATACGAGCCGACGTCGGTGCACTTGGAGCGCTGTTGCCGCCGGAGGCGGAACGGGGGTGAGCTGCCATGGCGGCATCCTAAGCAGGAGGCTCAGTGGCGGGACATGGAACGGCGCCGACGCCGTGAGGCTGCGCGCCCTCGGCGTCGGCCCCGAAGGATGAGTCCCCAGCCCAGTACCAGGGCTCCGAGCGCTGCCAGTGCGGCGTATCGGGGACTGTGCCACACCGCGGAGCCGACCTCTTTCGCGCTACGAGCGGCTCGTTCCGGGAGGGATGCGGTCCCGTCCCCACCGGTGAGACAGCTGTTCAAGGTGGTGCTCAGCGCCGCCTTGTCGGCCTGGGGCAGGCCGAGCCGGTAGGAGGCGGCCACTGAGACGAAGCGACGTGCGTAGGTGCAGCGGTATGAGGTGTTGGCCGGCCACCAGCCGCCCGGGCCGGTGGGCCGCCAGCTGCCGGTCTCGGTGGAACCAACGGGACAGCTCGCCGGTCCGCAGGCGCCCTTGGCCTGGTTGGCCTCGCCTTCAACGGCGACGAGATTCAGCGGGTCGTTGGCCACCAGTAGTCGAGTGCGCTCATCCCACTGCCAGGCTCCGTGGGCGTAGAGGTAGTTCAGCGGCACTACATGGTCGATCTGGACAGCCGCCGAGGTCTCCTGACCACGTGTGAAGGTGACCCTTCTGCCGGTATAGGGATCTTGAAGGACACCCGCCCATACGGTGGCGTCCGGGCACACGCCCGCACCCCGGCCACGTCCCTCCTCCCGGGACTGAATGCCGTCGGCGCGCGAGAAGTCGGCGTCCGTCAGGTCCCGGGCCAGGATTTCGTTACGAGTGTCACAACCGTCACCGTCGACGTCGGTCCAGGCCTCACCGAACCAGCCGGTGCGGGAACCTCCCTCGGCCCAGGAGTGGGCGGCCGGAGCGTCCTCGGGCAGCTCCGAAAGCGCCTCAAGGGAGGACTTCAGGGACAGGATGAAGTCTCCTCTGCGGTCCCAGGGCGCCTCATGGAGGGCGGCGAGCTCGGTGGTCGCCGACCTCTGGGAGGGCTCCGGCGAGGCGTCATCGGCATGGACGGGAAGAGCTGCTGTCATCCCCGACGCGCTGAGCGCACCGAGCACCGTCAGGCGCGCCAGGAGCCGGCCGGAAGCGTTCATGGGGCTACGGTAGCCCCACCCACCGACATGAACTCTCGGGCTCGTTCGTCGGCCCGCACTGCGCCAGCAGGGCGACCGGATCAGACTCAATCAGTCGTCAGGGCATTGGCCTGCTCGTCCAGGTACCAAGTGGTCTGCTCTCCCCGGCAGCACGAGGCCGGTGCCTTGAGCACATCGGGAGTGCCCAGCCCGAGGCGGACTGCCTCGGCCTTGCCCGCACCGCCGGCCACCACCATGACCCGGCCGGCATGCTGCAAGGCCTCGAAGGTCAAGGAGTAGCGCTCAGGAGGCGGTTTGGGCGAGTTGCGCACGGCCACGGCGGGAGCTCCCGCCGCGAGCGCGGCCGGGTGTCCTGGGAAGAGGGAGCAGACGTGCGCGTCAGGTCCCAGCCCCACGTGGACGACGTCGAAGCCGCCGTGGGTGACACCCGCCGACTCAAGCTCGTGGGCCATGCGGGCGGTCGCCTCATCCAGGTCACTGACCTCGTTCGGAGCGGCCAGCCGGTGGGTCTGAGACTCCCTGATGCCTGCGGCGATGAGGGGCGTGGCCAGCAGATCGTTGCGTTCCGGGTCCCCGGCGGGCACGAAGCGCTCGTCACCGAACCACAGGTGGATGGCGCGACGCACCTCTTCGGGCTGGGCGGTGATGAGCGGCGCGAGGGCCTCAGACAGCGCCATCCCCCCGGAACCGCCTGTCAGCGCCAGGTGGGCGACTCCCCGCTCCGTCACCGCCGCGGCCAGGATCCGCACGGTGTCCTGGCAGGCCCTGCGCGCGGCGTCGCTCAGTGTGGGAAGCACGATGACCTCTGGCGTGGCGGCGGCCGAAGCCGCCTCCTGGATCTCGGCGATGGCCTGGGTGCGGGGGGTACCGGTGTCAGTCATTGACGGGCTCCTCGAGCAGCGTGGCCAGGACCTCCTGGTAGACGAGGTCGGGGGTGAGCCGGCGCAGCTCCTCGTTGAGGGTGCTGACCGGCTCGCGCCGCGCCATCGTGACCACCTGGGGCTCGGGGGAGCCGGGGCGCGTGATCGTGACCCGCTCCAGATCGTGGCGGGCGATGATGACCTCGCCGTCGTCGGTTCTGGCGGTGATGGAGGAGATGCCCTTGAAGTCCTCCTCATCGACTCTCGTGACCGGTACGTCCAGTCGCAGCCGCAACCACGCGATCATGAGGGAGAGCGAGGAGTTCCTCGGCTCGCCGGCGACCACGACCTCTCGCAGGCTGCCCGAGCGCAGCAGCGGGTCCAGGGTGGAGGCCACCATGGCGCGCCACAGAGTGATGCGGGTCCAGGCCAGGTCGATGTCGCCGCGCACGCTCACCGGCGCCAGCTCTCGCAGCGCCCTGGCGGGGAAGTCCTGCGCGGGGGTGTTGGTGATGCGTGTGGAGCCCAGGCGTCCCAAGGGATCCTGCGAGGGGATCTCGGGGACGGTCGTCGGCCACCACACGACCACCGGGGCGTCGGGCAGGAGGAAGGGCACCACCAGCGTGTCGGTGTGCAGAGCCGCCTCGTCCCAGGGCCGCAGGACCAGTGTCTCGCCGGCACCGGCGTCGTGACCGACACGGATCTCAGCGTCCAGGTGCCCGCCGGCCTGGGCCGGGACGTGTCCGTCACGGCTGCGCGGAGTCACGCGACCGGCAGTGTCCTCCTCAGGCGGTTTGACGACGGCGATGATGCGGCTGGGGTGGTCCCGACTGGCACCGTGCGCGGCGCACAGCGCGTCTTCCAGCCCCTTCTCGTCGGTGGAGATCACGAGAGTCAGCACCCGGGAGGAGCCGGAGGTCCCCTCGTGCTCCACCAGCCGGGAGACGATCCGGGAGGTGGTCGTCGCGGTCAGTGTGGTAATCATGAGCGCCTCCAGGTGCGGCCGTCGCGGGCAAGGAGTTCGTGGGCACTGGCCGGCCCCCAGGAGCCGGGGCGATAGCCCTCGGGACTCCCACCGGCGCTCCAGTGCTCGATGACGGGATCGAGGATGCGCCAGGACAGGTCGACCTCGCGCTGGTGGGGGAAGAGGGGGGCGTCACCCAGGAGCGCATCGAGGATGAGTCGCTCGTAGGCCTCCGGGGACTCCTCGTTGAAGGTGGCTCCGTAGCCGAAGTCCATGGAGACGTCGCGCAGCTCCATCTGGGTTCCGGGCACCTTGGAAGCCAGCCGCAGCGTGATGCCCTCATCGGGCTGGATGCGCAGCACGATGGTGTTGGCACCCACGGCCGTGGTGGCCGCCGACTCAAAGGGCAGGAACGGCGGCTGCTTGAAGACGACGGCGACCTCGGTGACCCGGCGGGTCAGGCGCTTACCGGCGCGCAGGTAGAACGGCACGCCGGCCCAGCGACGGTTGGCGATCTCCAGGCGCAGGGCGGCGAAGGTCTCCGTGCGGGAGTCGGCGGCGACGCCGTCCTCCTCCAGATAGCCCCGCACCGGCAGCCCTCCCTGGAAGCCGGCGTCGTAACGGCCCCGGGCAGTGGTGAGGTCCAGGTCCAGCACCCCATCGCGCTCCAGACGCACGCAGTTGAGCACCTTCTCCTTCTCCAGGCGCACCGCGGCCGCCTCCATGCTGGTGGGCTCCTCCATCGCGGTCAGCGCCAGGAGCTGGAGCAGGTGGTTCTGGATGACGTCGCGTGCCGAGCCGATGGTGTCGTAGTAGCCGGCCCGGGTTCCGATACCGATGTCCTCGGCCATCGTGATCTGGACGTGGTCGACGTAACGCTGGTTCCACAGCGGCTCGAACATCGTGTTGGCGAACCGCAGCGCCAGGATGTTCTGCACCGTCTCCTTGCCCAGGTAGTGGTCGACCCGGAAGACGTCGTCGGGACGCACGATGCGTCCCACGAGGTCATCGAGCTCTCGGGCGCTGGCGCGGTCGTGCCCGAAGGGCTTCTCAATGACCACGCGACGCCAGGCCTCGGGCGACTCCTCCACGAGCCCGGAGCGGGCAATGCGCTCGGTGACGGCGGGGAACCACCCCGGAGGGATCGACAGGTAGAAGGCGCGGTTGCCGCGCGTGCCCCGGGTGGCGTCCAGGTCATCCACCACGGCCGTGAGCCGGTCGTAGGCGGCGTCGTCCTCGAAGGAGGCGAACTCCACGAAGCGCATCCCCGCTGCCAGCTGCTCCCAGATGGCGGGACGCCACGGGGTGCGGGCGCCCTCCCGAGCCGACTTCTCCACGTAGGCGCGCAGGTCGTCGTCGGACCAGGAGCGCCGGCCGACCCCCACCAGGGAGAAGCTGGGGGAGAGCAGGCCCCGGTTGGCCAGGTCGTAGATCGCGGGCAGGAGCTTGTGACGGGCCAGATCGCCGGTAATGCCGAACATCACCAGGACGCAGGGGTCCGCGATACGCGGAAGGCGAAGGTCACGGGCGTCGAGAAGCGGGTTGACCGCCCGCGCGGGTCTCGACGACGGGAACGGAGTCGCAGAGTCGGAGCTGGACACGTCAGCCTTTCTGAGATTCGACGAACGGCGGACCAGGTGGCACCGACGGGTTGTCGGAGCACTGCGGCGCTCTGAGCGGAGGCCCGGCCAGGGCCGCTGCACCGCCTGGAGGAACCGTGCTGGCCGCACCTGTCACTGTAGCGCCACCTCAGGCGGCTCACCCGGCAGGGACAGGCCTGTCGTGAGCCGTCACACGTCGTTGCCGACACGTCTGAACCACGGACGGTCCTCGTGCGCGAGGACTGGACGCGGTAGGGTCACAGAGGTTGACAGGTGCGAGTGGGTACTCATCAGCGTCGTGAACCGGAATGCTGACACGCCGTTGCCGTTATCGCAGAGCGCAACCAGTATCCTCCGCCACCAAGGCTTGGAATCGCAGCGCCGTCATGAGGGGCTGCGGCACAGGAAAGGACTTCCATGAGCAGTTTCATCCCCGCACCGGCCACAGCCGACCTCGGTGTCTTCGGGTTGGGGGTGATGGGGGCGAACCTGGCCCGCAACCTGGCTCGTCACGGTCACGCGGTCGCCGTCTTCAACCGCACGCTGGCCCGTACCGAGAGGCTCATCGAGCGCTACGGCTCCGAGGGCGATTTCGTGCCCGCAGCTGACCTGAAGGACTTCGTGGCCTCGCTGCGCACGCCGCGTGTGGCCATCATCATGGTTCAGGCCGGAGCGGCCACCGAGGCGGTTATCGAGGAGCTGGCCGCCCTCATGGAGCCCGGTGACATCATCGTTGACGCCGGTAACACGCTCTACACCGACACCCGGCGCCGCGAGGTCTCCCTGCGTGAGCGCGGGCTGCACTTCGTGGGCATGGGGGTCTCCGGTGGTGAGGAGGGGGCGCTCAACGGCCCCTCGATCATGCCCGGCGGTACCGCCGAGTCCTACGACCGCCTGGGGCCGATGCTGGAGTCCATCTCGGCTCACGTCGACGGCACGCCGTGCTGCACCCACGTCGGTCCCGACGGCGCCGGCCATTTCGTCAAGATGGTCCACAACGGCATCGAGTACGCCGATATGCAGCTCATCGCCGAGGCCTACGACCTGCTGCGCCACGTCGGCGGGTTCACGGTCCCCGAGATCGCCGAGGTCTTCCGCTCCTGGAAGGACTCCGAGCTCGACTCCTACCTCATCGACATCACAACCGAGGTTCTGTCCCACACCGATGCGGCCACCGGTGAGGCCTTCGTCGACGTCGTCGTCGACGCGGCCGGGCAGAAGGGTACCGGCGTGTGGACCACCCAGACGGCCCTCGAGCTGGGAGTGGCCGTGCCCGCCATCGCCGAGGCCACCTTCGCGCGCGCGGTCTCCTCCTCCAGTGCTGCGCGGGCTGCGGTCCAGGCCGCTGACATCGCTGCAGGAACCACGCAGACGGCCCTGACCGACCCCGAGGAGCGACGCGGCTTCGTCGATGCCGTCAAGCAGGCCCTCTACGGCTCCAAGATCGCCGCCTACGCCCAGGGCTTCGATGAGATCGCCACTGCCTCCAAGCAGTTCGACTGGAACATCGACCTGGGTGCCATGGCCCGCATCTGGCGAGGCGGCTGCATCATCCGCGCCCGCTTCCTGGACGACATCACCCGTGCTTACGCCGAGAACCCCTCTCTGGCCAGTCTGCTCACGGCGCCGGTCTTCGCCTCCTCCCTGGCGACGGTCCTGCCCGCCTGGCGCCAGGTCGTGGCCACCTCCGCCACCACCGGTGTCCCCGCCCCGGCCTTCGCCTCCTCCCTGGCCTACGTCGACCAGCTGCGCTCCCGGCGCCTGCCGGCCGCCCTGATCCAGGGGCAGCGAGACTTCTTCGGCTCTCACACCTACCACCGCACCGACGACGTCGAGGGCGTCTACCACACCCTGTGGGCCACACCCGAGCGCACCGAGGAGAAGTGGGACTGAGGTTTCACAAGGCCTGGCACCCACCTCGTACCAGGCTCGTGGAGGTCTCGGCCGCGACCGCATGCCGCTAGATTTTGGCGCATGACGACCACCGCGCCCGCCCGCTCCGACAGCCCCACGAACCTGCGTCACGAGGAGGCCGCCTGGCGATCCTCCGTGTGCCAGGTGCCGTCCACCCACGTGGCCGTGGACGTGACCAGGGCCATCGACCGCCACGAGGCCGCCTTCAGCGTGCGTTGCCTGATGAGCCTGGACATCGGGCAACGCGCCGAAGGACTCTGGGTGGACTTCGTGGGGCAGATGGTCGACTCCCTCAGCATCGACGGGCAACCGGTCCCGGTGATCTGGGATGGGGCCCGTATCGAGTTGCCCGTCCTCGACCCGGGCGAGCACACGATGGAGATCACGGCGCGCGGCCTCTACTCCAACTCGGGTCAGGGACTGCACCGCTTCCACGACCCGGTCGACGGCGCCACCTACCTCTACACCCACTTCGAGCCCTCCGACGCGCGCCGGGTCTGGCCGGTGATGGAGCAGCCGGATATCAAGACCCGCTTCTCGCTGGAGGTCACGCACCCCCGCGGCTGGACGGTCATGTCCAACACCCGCCCGCAAGCAGGCGGATCGAGCCCCCAGGCCGCGACCGGCACGGACCGTGGCTGTGAGACGACATCCTTCGCCGCCTCCAGGCCCCTGCCCAGCTACCTCACCGCACTGGCGGCCGGCCCCTGGCACCGAGTGACCGGGCAATGGACGTCCCCGAGCCGGCCGGGCATGACGATCCCGCTGTCGTGGTCCTGCCGAGCCAGCCTTGCCGAGCACCTCGATGCCGCAGAGCTCCTCGACCTGACCCGGGCCGGCCTGGACCTCTACGACCAGGCCTACGCCTACGGCTTCCCCTGGGACTCCTACGACAGCGTGCTCGTCCCGGAGTACAACCTCGGAGCCATGGAGAACCCGGGCTGCGTCACCTTCAACGAGGAGCTCTACCTCTTCAGGGGGCCGGTCACCCGCTCCCAGAGGGCCGGACGCGCCAACACGATCCTCCACGAGATGTGTCACATGTGGTTCGGCGACCTCGTGACCCCCACCTGGTGGGAGGACACCTGGCTCAAGGAGTCCTTCGCCGATCACCAGGGCACCTGGGCCGAGGCCGAGGCGGCCGGCTACACCGAGGCCTGGGTGAGCTTCGCCTCCACCCGTAAGGCCTGGGCCTACCTGGAGGACTCCCGGCCGGCCACCACCCACCCCATCGTCGCGCAGGTCGACGACGTCGAGGCCGCCCGGCAGGCCTTCGACGGCATCACCTACGCCAAAGGGGCCGCCGTCCTCAAGCAGCTCGTCGCCCACGTCGGCCAGGAGGCCTTCTTCAAGGCCTCGGGGCTCCTCTTCGAGCACAGGGCCTACGGCAACGCCTGCCTGGACGACTTCCTGCGCGTGCTCTCCCAGGTCTCGGGCCGAGATATGCACGACTGGGCCCGTGCCTGGCTCCACACCGCAGGCCCCTCGGTCATCACCGATGAGCTGGTCGTTCATGAGGGACGCATCGCCTCCCTGACCCTGCGGCAGGAGGGAATCGACCCGGTGAGCGGGTGGAGCGTGCTGCGTCCGCACACGCTCGTCGTCGGCCTGTACTCCTTCGACGGGGACGGAGCGCTGGTACGCACCCACCGCCTGCCGGCGGTCCTGGAGGCCGCGAGCCTCGACGTCGTCGAGGCCGTGGGGCTGCCCGCACCCGATCTCGTCATCGTCAACGACGAGGACCTCACCTACGCCGTCGTGCGACCCGACGACACCTCGCTGTCATGCCTGACCGCCTCGCTCGGCTCCCTGCGTGACCCCATGGCGAGGTCCTTGGCCTGGTCGATGCTGCACAACCTCGTCCGCGACGCGGTCATCGATGCGGCACTGTTCGTCCAGGCCGTTCTGGCGCACGCCGACGATGACACCGAGCCGAGCACCCTGACCGTCCTGCTGAACCAGGCGCTGCGGGTCGCCTGCAGGTACGCCGACCCGCACACGCGTCGCGTGCTCCTGGAGCGCCTCGTGGCCGATGACTCGACCGGGCCCTCCACGGAGGGGGAGCCGGCCGTCCTGCCCGGCGGGTGGGGCAGGCTCCGTGCTGCCGCGCCGGGATCCGACGCCCAGATCGTGCGCGCCCGCGCCTGGCTGGAGGCAGCAGGACAAGCGCGGCTGCTCGGTGAGGCGGGCAGCGCCCAGGTGGCCGCTCGTGCACGAGAGATCCTGGACGGAGCCCTGCCAGGACTGGAGCTGGATGCCGACATGCGGTGGCGGGCCCTGACCGCCCTGGCGCGGCTGGGCGCCGTCAGCGCCGACGAGCTCGAGGCGCAGCGGAAGGCGGACCCGACGGCCAGCGGCATCACCCATCACCTGAAGGCCTCCAGCTCGATGCCCCACCAGGACCTCAAGGCCGAGGTCTTCGAGAGGCTCCTCAGCGACACCACGCTGAGCAACGACCACATCGACGCCCTGGTGGCCGGCTTCGCCGTCGACGCCCACCGCGAGCTGACCGCATCCTTCACCCCCCGTTACCTCCGGGAGATCCAAGGGCTGTGGGCCGGGCGCGGCCAGGAGATCGCCACCCGGTTGGTCGTCGGGCTCTTCCCCGCCTGCGGGGACGAGGCGGATGCCCAAGCAGTCGAGGACTGGCTCTCGACGCACCCCGATGCGCCAACGGCCCTGCGTCGGCTCGTCCTCAAGAGCCTCGACGACCTGCGACGCGCTCTGACCGCTCGACGCACTGGCTCGGCCGTTCTCTGAAGGGCTCGGGCCATCGCCATGCCGCGAGACCTTTGTCCTAGCCTGAGCATCATCAATGCGGGACCGTAACCGATTTGAGACCTTCAATCGGTGCTCCCAGTCACCTCGCGGCCATCGTCGCGGGCGCGCAGCGGGTAGGCTGCTGGCCAATCATGGAGGGTCGCGTCGTGGTGTTGACTCGACGGCGGTGCAACGAACGGTATGGTGGTCCCTGAGGCGGCGCACCGGGCGCCGCAACGAACCGAGGGGCAGGAATAATGTCGAGCAGTCCGATCGAGCAGGATCCCTCCTCCACACAGACCTTCGGGGTCGTCGACGTCGCCAACGCAGTCGACTCCCCGGTGGTGGGGCTGAGCCAGCAGGACGCCGCCGCGATCGCTGCCCTACCGTCGGGAACGGCGCTTCTCCTGGTCCACCACGGGCCGACCACCGGTGCGCGGTTCCTCCTGGACGCCGAGGAGACCACCGTGGGGCGCCACCCTCGTGCCGACATCTTCCTCGATGACGTCACCGTCTCCAGGAAGCACGCGGTCTTCTCGTCGCTGCCCGATGGCGGGTACGGCGTCCGTGACTCCGGTTCGCTCAATGGAACGTATGTCAACCGCACGCGTGTGGAGCAAGTGGCGCTTCGCTCCGGCGACGAGGTCCAGATCGGCAAGTACCGGATGACCTACCACCCCGGCCCCCAGGGCGGAGCCGCGTCTCGGTGAGCGCTGCAACCGCACGAAGCAAGAAGCGAGACGCCCCCTCCTCCTTGCTTGAGGCCTCTGAGCGCCCGGCAGGCGAGACCTGGCCCCGCGGCATCTCTCGAGAGCCTGTGATGAAGATCGGACAGGTGGTGGATCTCCTCAAGGTGGAGTTTCCTGCCCTGTCGATCTCCAAGGTTCGCTATCTCGAGGGCGAGGGACTCATCAGCCCTCACCGTGTCGGCAACGGGTACCGTCGCTACTCGCAGGCGGACCTGGAGCGGCTGCGCTACGCCTTGGCGGTGCAGCGCGACGAGTACCTTCCGTTGCATGTCATCCGTGAGCGTCTGGCACGGCTGGACGCCGACGTCGAGGCCCCCGCCCCGCAGCCCGTCGCCCGGGTGGTCGCCCGGGATGGCCGGATCGTCGACGACGGTCCCATGGATCTGGAGGCGCTCCTGGCTCACTCCGGTGCCAGTGAGTCCCAGATCGAGGAGCTCGTCGCCGTCGGACTCATCAGTCCCGATGTTCGTGGACGCTACAGTCAGCAGAACCTCAGGACCGTGCGTCTGGCTATGGAGATCACCCGCAAGGGAGTGCCCCTGCGCAACCTGCGCGCGGTACGTGCCTCAGCTGAGCGGGAAGCGGACACGATCGACCAGGCAGTGGCTCCGCGTCGGTCACGCTCGCGCAGCGCCGGTGAGGAGACGGCTCGGGAGCTGGCCGAGCTCGTTGCGGATCTGCACACGATTCTGCTGCGTCGCGCCGTTGACGCGCTGGGCTGAGAGCGGGCGCGTGCACGCCCGGTAGGCGTCCAGCCGGCCGGTGGCACGTGTCGACGAAGGTCAGCGTGCATCGGTCGCGCGTTCCCGGGACAGGGGTGACTACCTCCCGTAGGGTTGGAACGTGCCCTTGATGCAGTTGGTGGGTGTCAGATCCACCGATCCTGATGACGGCTTGGTCGCCGTCCTCGTGGAGGACGGCGGACCGACGATGCTGGCCATTCCGGTGACGGCGCACGAGGGACTGGTGCTGCAGGCCCACGGCTCGCACCGCTCGCCCTCATGGCCCAGGCTCCTTGACGACGTCGTCGAGGCGCTGGGCGGTCGCATCGGGCGCACTGAGCTCGACGTCGACGATGACGCGCGTATCGTCGCCAGGCTCGTCGTTGAGACTCCCGCCCGCGCCAGCGGGGTGACGACGGTTGCCTGCACTCCGGGAGAGGGGCTGCTCCTGAGTGGATACCACCGGCTCCCGGTGCACGCCAGCAGCTCGCTAACGCGCCTGAGGGCTGTGGACCTCAGCGACGACCACGGTGCGGAGCGCCTCGAGCAGTGGCAGCGAGTGCTGTCGCAGACCGATGACCTGGCCGACGGCGACACGCGGGACTGATGTGACTGATGTGACTAGTGTTGTAATCTGCGTCACTTATGGACACTGCTGTCTTGTTGAAGAATCGGCTGCATCATGGGGAATAGTCGGTGTGTGGGCCAGGACTGTCGACCTCACCTAGAGATTCATGCCTGACGGCACACCGAGATGGGGCGCGCCCTTCGTTGAGCATCGCCTCAAGTGGCCCTATCGTGGAGCCGTGGCCGCACGAGGCGGGCCGCCGCACCAGTTTCAGGTGCGTGTTCTTCCGGCGACAGGAGCAGGTCGTGAGCATGAATGAAGCCAGCGCGATAGCAAGGCCTCAGCGTACTCAGGGCATGCTGTTCGGTGACCCGCTTCCCCAGCTCGATGCCGACTCGGGCTACCGCGGGCCGGTGGCCTGCCGAGCCGCCGGCATCACGTATCGCCAGCTCGACTACTGGGCACGTACCGGGCTGGTTGAGCCGTCGATTCGAAGCGCCAAGGGATCGGGCTCCCAGCGGCTCTACTCCTTCCGCGACATCTTGGTTCTCAAGGTCGTCAAGCGCCTTCTGGACACCGGGGTCTCGCTCCAGCAGATCCGTACGGCGGTCAGTGCCCTGCACTCCCGCGGTGTCGAGGATCTGGCCTCCATCACCCTCATGAGCGACGGCGCCTCGGTCTACGAGTGCACCTCGGCCGACGAGGTCGTCGACCTGGTCGCCGGTGGCCAGGGCGTCTTCGGCATCGCCGTGGGGCGGGTATGGCACGAGGTTGAGGGAGCGCTGGCGGATCTCCCCGTCGATCACGCTCAGGCCCTCGGTACTCCTCTGGTTGAGGACGAGCTGGCCAAGCGTCGCGCCGCCAAGCGGCAGCAGGCCATCTGAGCACTGCGAGGCGCACATCATCAGAACGCCTGTTCGCTGAGGCTGGAACCGTGGAGACGGTTCCAGCCTTCAACGTATTCTGGCCGAGCCGATCCGATTCATGACAAGGCGAGTGTCGCCGCGGTGCAGCTTCCGGCGGCGCTCTCACACCAGGAGGCAAGATGACTGGAGCGCCCACCCGTACCCTGGCCGACCTGAGGATCAGCCCCATTGGGCTGGGAGGCAACGTCTTCGGCTGGACGGCCGATGAGGCGACCTCCGTCCAGGTGCTGGACGCCTACCTGGACGGCGGCGGGAACCTCATCGACACTGCTGATGGATACTCCTACTGGGCTCCGGGGAACTCAGGAGGGGAGTCGGAGACTGTGATCGGTGCCTGGCTCGCCTCGCGTCCTGTCCGTGAGCGCGTGGTTCTGGCCACGAAGGTATCCACGAAGCCCGACCGTCCGGGTCTGAGCGCGGACAATATCCGCCGGGCGCTGGAGGAGTCGCTGTCGCGGCTGCGTACTGACGTTGTTGATATCTACTACGCCCACTTCGACGATGAGTCGACTCCGTTGGAGGAGACCGTCGGCGCCTTCGAAGAGGCCCGACTCGCCGGCAGGATCCGGCACGTGGGGCTGTCCAACTACACGCCTGAGCGCATCCGGCAGTGGTTCGCCATCGCTGACGCACACGGGTACGCACGGCCCATCGTCCTTCAGCCCCACTACAACCTTCTCCACCGAGACGACGTCGAAGGCCCTGACGCCAGGGGGCAGGTGGCGGCCGAGCTCGGTATGGGGCTCATGCCCTACTTCGCCCTGGCCGCCGGTTTCCTCACGGGGAAGTACCGTCGGGATGAGCCGATCAGTGGTGAGAGGGCTGGAATGGTTGCCGACTACCAGCGGCCCGAATGCTATGACGTCGTTGAGGCCGTCGCCAGGGTGGCGGCGGATCACGGGGTGGAGCCGGCAGCCGTGGCACTGGCCTGGCTGCGTGACCGTCCCGGTGTTACCGCTCCGTTGGCGTCAGCACGGGATCTCAACCAGCTGCGGCCGATCATGGAGGCGCTGACCCTCGAGATCAGCGACGAGGAGACCCGGGCTCTCACCCGGGTCTCCGATGCCGCGCGTTCCTGACCCGCTGTGGGGGCCGGCCGGCGCCTACAGGGTGCGCCTGCCCAGAACGTAACGGCGGCTGTATCCGTCGGAGAGGTCGGTAATGGTGACGCGAACCAGGCCGGCCTCATCGACGCGGTAGTGCTCCTCAATCCGCGGACCGTGATCGCGCCGCTCCACCGAGTAGGTCCTCAGCTCCTCGTCATCGACGTCCCGCAGGGAGGTCTCGAAGGGGAAGACGATGTCCTGGTAGGGGGCGATCTCGCCGCGGGGCTCACCGCCTTCGTCGACACCGGCGCACTCCACGAAGCGGTACCAGCCGATGTTGTGCGCCGCGTCGTACTCGCGGGTCAGCACCGTGCCTTCCCGACCCCCGGGCGAGGCCTGGACGGACTCGGGGCTCAGGATCGCGTCGAAGGTGAGGCGGTGGCCGCCGTCGGCCTCGCGGAAGACACCGAAACCCCGTGAGAGCCGGTCGGTCAGGTCGTAGTCACTGGTGCGGTCCGCTGCGATTGCCAGGCCGATGGCCGTGGAGGCCCCGGGGTAGGGGGAGCGGTGAACCCGACGACCGAAGCGCTCCCGCAGGAGCCTGGGCACCAGGGGAAGACCGGAGGCACCGCCGACCAGGTAGACGCCGGCGATGTCGGTCAGGTCCGGGCTCCCGTCGTCCATCCTGCCAACCAGAGGGGCCATCGTGGCCAAGGACCGCTCAATGAGCGGTGTGCAGGCCGTGTACAGGTCGGACACCGGCAGGACGACGTCCTGGCCTCTGAGGATGATGAGCACCCGACGGCTCTGAGGGGTGAGGTGCTCCTTGGCGTCGCGGCACTGGTCCAACAAGTCATCGAGCTCAGTGGGGGAGAGTTCCTCCTCGGTGATGCCCGCCCGGCTCAGGGCCATCGTGGCCATGAGCAGGTCGATGTCGTCCCCGCCCAGGTCTCCCAGCCCGTGAGAGGCCAGCACCTCGTGAGACGTGCCGACGACGTCGACCAGTGAGGTGTCGAAGGTGCCACCGCCCAGGTCGTAGACCAGAACCCGGGTGCGCTTGGAGGAGACGGTGGTCGCCTTGCGGTGGGTGTACTCGAATCCGGCGGCACTGGGCTCGTTGAGCATGGCGGCGACGCGGAAGCCGGCCTGCTGGAAGGCCTCAAGAGTCAGAAGACGCTGCGCCCCGTAGGCGTGGGCGGGTACGGCGACCACCACGCGGGTGCGGGTGATGTCGATGCCCCGATCAGCGAGCTCGGACTTCAGGTGACGGAGGTAACTGGTGAGAACCTCCAAAACGGAGAAGGTACTGTCTCCCAGCCGTACCGGCGTCGAGGCGGTCAACGTGGGGGAGGCCAGGATCCGCTTGAGGCTGCGCAGCAACGGAGCGCCCTGGTGAGCTGCCTGCCTGGCGGCGAAACCGTGGACGAGTGTCCCCTCGTGCAGCGCTGTCAGTGAGGGGATGAAGTCGTGCTCGTCGCCGTGCTCGTCGGTGAAGCTGATAACGGGATAGTTCCCCCGGTCAGCACGCGCCACGACGGTACGTGTCGTCCCCAGGTCGATTCCCAGATCGATGTCTGTTGCTGACTCGTGGTCGATCCCCTGGTCGGGGAGGGTGCCGCTGTCGATGCTGTTCAGGCTCTTCGTCGTGTCCGCTGCCATGCAGTGACCCTATCGTGACGGGCCCTTCATTCCGGGGTAAGCCGCCATGTTGCGAGGTACTTGTGGAACGTGACAATTGGCTCAGCGGTTTTGCCCCTGAGGTGGGACGAAAGACCGTGTTGCTGGGGAGTGGCCATGACGCGCTTATGAGACTTGGGGAACCAGTGCGAGCCTCGTATGCGATTGGTTAGGCAGCAGGGGGGTCGGCGGGTAACAATACTGGTGGGTTGCGCTCACGCGACCCGGACCTCCGCTTCCGTCTGCCAGGGCGGCCGAGAGGGTCAGCCAGATCTCCCATCGGGAACGGTATGAGCACCATTCTCTTCCTCGTGATCGTTGTCGTCGTGACGGCCCTCGTCTTCGACTTCACGAACGGTTTCCACGACTCGTCCAATGCGATGGCGACGTCGGTGGCGACAGGCGCCTTCACACCCAGAAGAGCGGTTCTGGTCGCCGCCGTGCTCAACGTCATCGGCGCCTGCCTGTCGACCGAGGTCTCCAAGACGATCTCGCACGGGATGTTCGACGACACGGTGATCGAGTCGGCGCCGGCCATGATCTTCGCTGGTCTGGCCGGCGCCATCCTGTGGAACCTGGCGACCTGGTTGTTCGGGCTGCCATCGTCGTCGTCCCACGCGCTGTTCGGAGGACTCATCGGAGCGGTCGTGGTGGCAGCCGGGGTCCAAGGAGTCCACTGGGGCACGGTGATCTCCAAGATCATCCTGCCCGCCGTCATCGCGCCGGTGGTGGCCGGAGTGGCGGCAGCCCTGGCCACAGCCTTGGCCTACCGCATCGCGCACCCGACCAACCCGTACTCCGAGAGACTCTTCCGTAACAGCCAGCGGGTCACCGCATCGCTGGTGGCGCTGTCCCATGGCACGTCTGATGGGCAGAAGACCATGGGGGTCATCACGCTGGTGCTGGTGGCCGGCGGCTACCAGGAGGCCGGTACCGGGCCCCACTGGTGGGTCATCGCCGCAGCGGGCCTCGCCATCGGCCTGGGCACCTATTCAGGCGGGTGGCGCATCATGCGCACCATGGGGCGTGGGCTGGTGCATGTCGAGGCCCCGCAGGGCTTCGCCTCCGAGACCGCCTCGACGGTGGCGATCCTGGCCTCCTCCCATCTGGGATTCGCCCTGTCCACCACCCACATCTGCACCGGGTCGATCCTGGGCTCCGGGATCGGCCGGGGCACCAAGGTGTCCTGGAGGACCGCCGGCAAGATGGGGATCGCCTGGCTGGTGACTCTTCCGTGCTCGGGCCTGGTGGGGGCCGCCACGTCCTATGTCGCGGTCAAGGGCGGCGTGCCGGGCACGATCGCGGTCATCTGCCTGCTCATCATGGGAGCCTTGGCCATCATTCGGCAGGCGAGCCACAACCGGGTGGATTTCTCCAATGTCAATGACGCCTCCGAGGTCGTCGTCGTCAAGCAGGATCCGGCACTGGGACGTGAACCGCGGACGCTGGACGAGGTGCGTTCCGAGATCGTCAATGGCGTGACGGACCAGGACAGTACGCATCGGATGACGACAGGATCCATGGCATGACCGGGATGGCGATCGACTGGGGCTCACTGGGGCTGGTGGCGTCCGTGACGGTGCTGGGCACCGCCTTCATCCTCACCATCTGCTCGCTGGCGGCCCGCATGCTGGCCACCGTGCACGCCAAGCACGAGGCCGGCGAGGTCGAAGGGGTGCGTTTGGCTCAGGTCCTGGCGGGTGTCTTCATCGCTATTGCCGCTGTGATCGCGTTATTCGGTCTGTGGCTCATCGTCCCGTACTTCCACTGAGGACCACCTCGGCGCACGACAGTGGTCCTGCTAACATCCCTTCGTGACTGAGGACCTCAAGCGCCTGGCCCAGGATGCAATCGCCGCATCCGCAGCGGCCGATGACCCGGACTATCCCTGCTTCCACGTCGTCCCGCCGGTGGGCCGACTCAACGATCCCAACGGACTGCTCATCGACGGCGATACATACCACGCCTTCTACCAGCTCAGTCCCTTCCATCCCCACCGCAAGCTGGTCTACTGGGGGCACTCCTCCTCGACGGACCTGCTGCACTGGCGCCACCACGCGCCCGCCATCATCCCGGACTCCTCCTACGACCGCAGCGGTGCCTACTCCGGCAACGCGATCGTGCTGGAGGGCCATGAGGTCGATGCTGCCCCTGCGCGGGCTCCGTTCCAGCTGTTCTACACCGGGAACCTCAAGGACCCGGTGACCGACGAGCGCACCGCCAGCCAGTGCCTGGTGACCAGCGAGGACCTGACTGACTTCGCCAAGTGGCTGGGAAATCCGCTCATCCCCACCCACGCCGAGGGCTACACGACCCACTACCGCGACCCGCAGGTCTTCCGGGATCCTGACCGGCCGGGGGAGTACCGAATGCTCATCGGGGTCCAGCGCGCCGACGAGACCGGCGCCGCAGTCCTGTACCGGTCCCGGGACCTGGTCTCCTGGGAGCTGGAGGGGGAACTGAGCTTCCCCGGAGCGGGAGGCGCCTTCGATGCCTTCGGGTACATGTGGGAGTGCCCCGGTCTAGTGCGGCTGAAGGATGAGGACACCGGTGAGGACTGGGATGTTCTCATCTGGTGCCCACAGGGCATCACCCCTGAGCGGGAGGGCTTTGAGAACATCTTCCCCTGCGTCTACACGGTGGGGCACCTCACGGGTACCGAGCTGCGAGACACCGACGGGGTCTTCCACGAGGTTGACCGGGGCTTCGAGTTCTACGCCCCTCAGGTCTTCGCCCGTCGTCCCTCCGAGCCGGGGCCGGTCCTGCTGACCGGGTGGGCGGGCAACGCCTCCGAGGACGATCAGCCCTCCATCGAGACCGGGCAGTGGGTCCACACCCTGACCATGCCTCGGATGCTGAGTCTCAAGGCGGGCCGACTCATCCAGCGCCCCGCCGCCTCACTGCCGTATGACGCCGGGCAACCGGCCCTCGTGGGTGAGTGCCTGAAGGCGGGCCTCTACGAGGTCGATGACCTCAGCGGGCACCGCAGCTGGCAGCTGCGCCTGGAGGCAGACGCCGAGCAGACCACAGGGCCGTGGGGACTGCGGATCGGATCGGATGACTCGCATGTGGACATCACCCTGGATGGGCAGGTGCTGCGGGTGGACCGCTCCACCTCCCGCTACACCCAGCACGGATCGGTGCGCAGCGTGACGCTTCCTGAAGGGTGCGCGCCAGTGCTGGAGGTCATTCACGACCGATCGCTGACCGAGGTCTTCGTCGGTGACGGGGCATTGGTCCTCACGCTGCGCAGCTTCGTCGAGGTCAGCAGCACGGGAGTACGGCTGATGGTCGCGGAGGACCTCGCGTTGACGGCCGGCAGCACGAGGACTTTCGCATCGTCCTGAGACCTTCCCGGCCTCGCGTCACTATGGGAGCAAAGGGGTCCTGAGCAGGGCGAAGGCGGGGAATAGATCCGGACTCTTCTCTCCGGTTGCAGGGTGCTCTAACTCACTGTAATGTGACGATCGATTGACATAGGTGTGGCTGCAGGGAGTCAGCGATGATCCCGGCCGTTGGGTTTCCCCGCCCTCCCAGGTGCTGCGGCCCCATCACGAGAAAGGAAACCTCCGGGTGGCAATGGATCACGCCCGCGTGGCGAAGGACGTCCTGACGTACGTCGGTGGCGCCGACAACATCAACGCAGCAGCGCACTGCGCAACGCGTCTGCGTCTTGTCCTCAATGACATGGACAAGGTCGACCAGAAGGCTCTCGACAAGGATCCCGACCTCAAGGGCACCTTCATCGCGGGCGGCATGTTCCAGATCATCGTCGGACCCGGAGACGTCGACCTCGTCTTCTCCGAGATGATCCGAACCGGAGGGGTCAAGGAGGTCTCCAAGGACGAGGCCAAGGAGCAGGCCGCCAAGGGCGGCAACCCGCTATCCCGCTTCATCAAGACCATCGCGGACATCTTCGTTCCGATTCTTCCCGCCCTCATTGCCGGCGGTCTCATGATGGCCCTCAACAACGTCCTGACCGCCCAGGGCCTCTTCGGTGACCAGGCGCTGACGGAGCGCTGGGGCTGGCTCAAGGACTACGCGGCCCTCATCAACATGATCTCGGCGTCGGCCTTCGCCTTCCTGCCGGTGCTCGTGGGCTACTCGGCGACCAAGCGCTTCGGCGGCAACGTCTATCTCGGCGCTGCTATGGGCGCGGCCATGGTCTCAACATCGTTGTTGTCCGCCTACAGCATGTCCGACCCGGAGGCGGCGGCGAAGTTCTGGGAGTACACCGGGGAGTCGTCGACCTGGTCCCTGTTCGGGCTGGAGGTAGCCAAGATCGGCTACCAGGCCATGGTCATCCCGGTGCTGTGCGTGGCGTGGATCCTGTCCGTGGTGGAGAAGTGGCTTCACAAGCGGTTGTCCGGGACCGCTGACTTCCTGCTGACGCCGCTGTTCACCATGCTGGTGACCGGGTTCCTCACCTTCATCGTCGTCGGACCGCTCACCCGCGAGCTGTCGATCTGGATCACGGACGGACTGGACTGGCTGTACAACACGGCGGGTCCCGTGGGTGGTTTCCTCTTCGGCATCGTCTACTCGCCGATCGTGGTTACCGGTCTTCACCAGTCCTTCCCGGCGGTGGAGCTGCCGCTCATCGCTGACAAGGCCAGTACCGGTGGGTCCTTCATCTTCCCGATCGCCTCCATGGCCAATGTCGCTCAGGGTGCCGTGGCTCTGGCCGTGTTCCTCAAGACCCGCGACGCCAAGATGAAGGGGCTCGCAGGAGCCGGTGGTGTTTCCGCGCTCTTCGGTATCACCGAGCCGGCCATCTTCGGTGTCAATCTCCGACTGCGCTGGCCCTTCTTCATCGGAATGGGGGCAGCCGGTATCGGAGGCATCCTGGTGTCCCTGCTCGACCTGCGCACGCACTCCCTGGGGGCTGCGGGAATGGTGGGCTTCGTGTCGATGCGGACAACGGACATCCCCAAGTACCTCGCCGTGGAGGTGTTCACCATCATCATTGCCTTCGCCGCCGCCTATGCCTACGCCTCAACCCGCGGTAAGGCCTCCCTGGCCGGCGATGACGTCGACGCCGATGAGGCCGCCCTGGAGGCCGAGGCCATGGCCGAGCACGCCGAGACCGTCGAGCTGCCCGCTGAGGCCACTGAGGACTTCACCGTCACCGCTCCGATCCAGGGACGTGCGATCCCGCTGTCCGAGGTGGAGGACCAGACCTTCGCCTCAGGCATGCTCGGTCCGGGCATGGCCATTGCACCCGCCGAGGGGCCGGTCGTCTCCCCGGTCGACGGCGAGGTCCTCGTGGCCTTCCCGACCGGTCACGCCTACGGCCTACGATCCGCCAGTGGAGTCGAGCTGCTCATTCACGTTGGCATGGACACCGTCCAGCTCGAGGGCAAGCACTTCAGCCCCAAGGTCAAGGCCGGCGACAAGGTTCTGCGGGGCATGCCGCTGGTGGACGTCGACTGGGCCGCCGTCGGAGCCGCCGGCTACCAGACCGTCACCCCGATCGTCGTTTCCAACGCTCAGGGCTACGAGGGGATCAAGGAGCACGGTGCTGGAACGATTCACCGAGGTGATGCGCTCTTCGACGTCGTGCGCAAGGCCGATGACCTCGGTGCCGACACAACGGATGTTCAGGCCGATGCCGCTCAGGCCAAAGCCTGATCCAGTCAAGGATCGTCCGTGATTCGGATGCTCGTGGGCCCCGACCTGGATGGTCGGGGCCCACGAGCATCGTCAACGGATCACTAGGCGGTACGGCCGGGCAGCAGCTTCACCGGCATGGGGGAGGGGGCCTGCAGGTCCTCCACCCCGGGACCACCCGACTGCGTGCTCTGCGCGGAGACAGCGGTGGCCGAGTCGATCCGCTTCAGGAGCAGGTCGACTGCTGCCCGTGCCAGTTTGGTGATGGGTTGCTGGATCGTGGTCAGCGCCGGCAGGGCATGCCGCATGGCGACCGTCCCGTCGAAGCCGATCACCTTGAAGTCGTCCGGAATCCGCAGGTCGCGCTCGGCAGCCCACTCCATCACCTGCGCGGCAGCCAGATCGTCGGTCGCGAAGACCGCGTCAATGTCGTCGACCACGAGGTCGAGCCGTTCGCGGATGAGACGGGGGCGCTCACTGTTGGGGGTGTTGAAGTCGACGGTCAAGACCACCGGCTCGATCCCCGCCTGCTGGAGCACCTGGCGGTACCCCTTCTCCCTCAGGTTGTGGATTCCAGTGCGAGACGTCAGCAGGGCCGGACGACGCGCCCCCCGTTTGAGCAGGTGCTCGGCGGCGAGCCGACCGCCGGCCTCGTTGTCGCAGCGGACATTGGGGACGATGGGGGAGAGGTCCCGATCCACACTGACCAAGGGCAGGTGAATCGAGCTGTAGTCGGCAAGACCGTCATTGTGGGCGCTGGAGATGATGCCATCGACCCGGTGGGAGACGAGCAGGTCGAGGTACTCGCGCTCCCGATCCGCCTTGCCCATCGAGTTGCAGACGAAGGTCCGGTAGCCGCGCTCTGCGAGGAAGTCCTCGACATGCTCGGTCAGCTCGCCGAAGAAAGGCAGGGCAACGGTGGGGACGATCAGCCCGATTGAATGCGTCGACTTGCCGTGCAGTGCTCGGGCGATCTGATTGGGGCGGTAGTTGAGCTGAGCGATCGCCTCAGCCACCCGCTCCCGTGTCTCTTGGGAGAGGTAGCCGCGGTTGTTGAGTACGCGGGAGACTGTCGTCAGCGAGACGCCTGCAGCCTGGGCGACATCGGCCAGTGTGGGTTCGCGGTGTGACTCCACGAGTGGGTCCTCGAGCTCCTTCAGTCGGTCACGGTGAGTGCGATCTGCTGCCAAGCATATGCCTCGAGGGGGTCATTACCCAACTGACCTGCGTAAACGTGAGTGGAAGTGTTACGAGCCGGGCAGGATTTCGGCGTAGAAGGAGATCATGGCGCGGGCCATCCGGGCGTGTCCGGCGTCGTCGGGGTGGATCTGGTCGATGGCCAGGCGGTCCTCGTCACCGTTGATGGCCGTGCTCAAGGCATCGGTCGAGGTCAGACCCAGGGACGTGGCCTTCTCGTGCACGAGACGGCGGATGGCCTGGAAACGCGGACCGACCTCCAGGGAGGGGAAGTAGGGGGCGATGATGACCGGCGCGCCCCGCAGGCGTGTGGAGATGAAGCTGAGGTCATGGTCGATCGCCTGCTCGACCAGCTCACGCTGAGAGGGGAGGAAGGCGGCGTCGTTCAGGCCCAGGCTGATCGTGACGACGTCGGGCTCGCAACGCAGGACCGCCTCCAGCCAGGTGGTGTCACGGCACGACGGTGAGCGTTGCCCGCCGGGCAGGTGGCCCCCACGTCGTGCGAAGAAGCCCAGGCCGTCCGCCGCCAGGTTCACTTCCCGCCACCGCTGATGCTCACACACGAGCGAGGTCCAGCGATTACGAGGATGGCTCAGGGCTCGCCAACCGGTGGTGATGGAGTCACCGAGGAAGACAGCGGTGGGGAAGTGGTCGGAGTGCGGGATCGTGGACACGGCTACCGACTGTAGTTCTCCATGCCGGGAGGAGCCAGCGCTGCTCAGCGGTCATCGCGTGAACCGCTCTGGCCCTCGCTGTCCTTGGGTGCGTCCTGTTCGGTCAGGACACCGTCGTGCATCGTCAGGACCCGATCGCATACGGGAAGCAGCCGCTCGTCATGAGTGACCATCACCGTGGCCTTGCCCAGCTCGTGGGTCTGGTCCGCAAGCAGATGAGCGACGTCCTGAGCCCGTCGGGTGTCCAGGGAGGCGGTGGGCTCATCGGCCAGGATGATGTCCGGGTCGTGGTAGAGCGCCACCGCGATGGCGGCGCGCTGACGCTCGCCCCCGGAGAGCTCCGAGGGGTAGGCGTGGGCGCGCTTCGTGATGCCGAGTGAGTCCAGCAGATGGTCCCGTCGGTCGGTGTCGCCCTGCGTTCGTGCCGCTCGGTCGTGCAGGCTGAACTGGTCGTTGAGCCTGAGGAAGGGAACCAGCCCCGAGGCCTGGAGGACGAAGCCGATGCGCTGAAGTCGGAGCCTGGCCCGCTGCTTCTCCAGCAGGCTGGAGAAGGGCTGACCGGAGATCGTCACGGTGCCACTCGAGGGAGTGCGCAGGCCGCCCATGATGGTCAGGAGCGTGGACTTCCCGGAGCCTGAGGGGCCCAGGATCCCCACCAGCTCGCCAGCGCGCAGCGTGAGGTCCGTGTTGCGCAGGGCGTGAACGGTCTCATCGCCCTGACGGTAGTCGCGGGTCACCGTCTCCAGGGACATGACCGGGGTTGCCGCTCCACTCGCTGCTGTTGATACGGTCATGAGATGGCCTCCACGGGGTCGATGCGGGAGATGACCCGGACGGAGATGAAGCCGCCGATGACAGAGACGACGACGAAGGCCGTGACAATGAGCAGGTCCAGGACGGCGGAGATTCTGAAGGGCACGGCGCGGGGGAGGACCAGGGACGTCGCCATCGTCAGAAGCAGGCCGATGCCGATGCCGGCTACCGACAGCACGAGGGTCTGGGCGCATCCGGAGCGGATGAGGTAGCCGGTGGGGACGCCGCGGGCTTTGAGGATGCCCAGGACCGGTCTCTTCTGCAGCGTCAGTACGTAGATGAAGATGCCCAGAACCGTGGAGGCGATGATGATGAGTGAGCCGATCATGAGGCTGAAGGTGAGTACCTGGGCCGAGTAGCCGGGGAGCGTGCGAACGAGCTCCTCGGTGGTGAGGATTGTCAGTCCTGCGTCCTTGGCGGACTGCGTGGCCTTGCTGTCGGTGGTCAGGTCGGAGGTGAAGACGACGGCGGAGACGGCTGGGGACAGGCTGGTGGGGCCGTGCTGGCGCAAGGCCCGGCTGTCCATGGTCACCACGGGAGCCGCCTGGAAGGTGGTGTCATGGGTGAATCCGACAACGGTCCAGTCGTGGTCGGAGCCCAGCAGTCGAATCGTGTCACCAACCGCGAGTCCCTTGGCCTTCAGCGAGTCGTCGAGGAGGACCTCGCTATCGGGGGTGGAGATCGCCCGCCCGTCGGCCACAGGCGGACTGAGCTGTCCGTCCAGATCGATTCCGAAGGCGAAGACGTCCTCACGCAGCGCCTCACCGTCCTCGTCCTTGACGTCTGGTGCCTGGGCAACAGCGGCCGTGCTCATCAGGGGGGAGGCTGTGGTTCCGTTGTCCTTGGCCAGGGCCGTGGCCGCTCCCAGCTGCTTGTCGCTCAGACGGGAGGCGGAGAGGTTCTCGTTGGAGGCGTCCGTGACGGCGACGCTGGCGGTGTTCCAGCCGTCGATGCCGGCGCGGTAGCGGTGGGCGAGGCCCACAGCCAAGGAGGCCAAGAAAAATGTGAGGTAGGCCACCAGGGTGATGACGGAGATGATGAGCGTGAAGCGCACGGGTTCGTGGCGGATCTCGCGCAGCGCGAGGAACATGGGGCTCCCTGAGGGATAGTCGGCAGCGGGCCGGCTGGCGCACTCCGTGAAGGCTACATGCCGCGAGAGGTTCGCGAGGTCGAGGGTTCAGGGGTAGCGCTCGCCTCAGGGGCAGCGACCAGGCAGGACGCCGCCCAGTTCCTGCCGCGTGTCGTGGGAGAGTGTCGCTCCTGCAAGAATGACATAATGTGCATTATCGGCGTTAGGCGAGTGGGGCTGGTTCTGAGGAAGACCTCGTACGCGGCATTATGTCCGGGACATCCGGTCGATGGCGACGTCCGGCAGTCCGGCACAATGGTGCGTGTGACTGGACGGACTGCAGGAAACAACCCCGCCGATGCGCATGACGTCATCCGTGTCGTCGGGGCTCGTGAGAACAACTTGCGCAGTGTCGATGTCGTCATCCCCAAGCGCAGGCTGACGGTCTTCACCGGCGTGTCGGGCTCAGGCAAGAGCTCGCTCGTCTTTGCCACGATCGCCGCCGAGTCGCGCCGTCTGGTCAATGAGACCTACCCGGCCTTCGTCCAGGGCTTCATGGACGCCGGCGCGCGTCCTGACGTCGACCGTCTGGAAGGGCTGACGCCGGCGATCATCGTGGACCAGGAGCGCCTGGGATCCAACCCGCGTTCAACCCTCGGTACCGTCAGCGACGTCGGAGCCCTCCTGAGAGTCCTGTACTCGACGCACGGCGCGCCCCACATCGGCTCGCCTCAGGCCTTCGCCTTCAACGTCCCGTCCGTCACCGGTGGTGGTGCGCTCACCACACAGCGCGGCAACCGCAAGATCGTCGAGCGCAAGACATTCACCGTTCAAGGCGGGATGTGCCCTGCCTGCGAAGGCATGGGTCAGGTCTCAGACATCGATCTGACGCAGGTGCTCGATGAGACGCTCTCCCTGAAAGACGGGGCGATCACCGTCCCCGGATACGCAGCCGGCGGCTGGCAGGTGCGCAGCTTCACTGAATCCGGCCTCTTCCCTCCAGATGTGCCGGTGGCTGCCTTCACGCCTCGGCAGCGAGACGATCTGCTCTACAAGGAGCCCACGAAGATCAAGGTTGGCGGCATCAATGTGACCTATGAGGGACTCGTCCTGAGAATACGACGGTCGATCCTGTCCAAGGAACCGCAGGCGCTGCAGCCTCATATTCGCTCATTCGTGGAACGGGCCGTCGTCTTCGGGACCTGCCCGCAGTGCCATGGAACCCGTTTGTCCGAACCTGCCCGCACCTGTTTGATCGACGGAGTATCCATTGCTGATGCCTGCGCCATGCAGATCTCGGATCTGGTGCAGTGGATCGCTCGTCTTCAGGGAATTCTGGCCGATGCCGCTCCCCTGCTGGACAATCTAAAGCACATGCTGGAGGTTTTTGTACGCATTGGACTGGGCTATCTGTCACTGGACCGTCCGGCCTCGACGCTCTCAGGCGGCGAGGCCCAGCGCACCAAGCTCGTGCGCCATCTGGGCTCGGCCCTCACTGACGTCACCTACGTCTTCGACGAGCCCAGTATCGGACTGCACCCGCATGACCTCCACCAGATGAATGAGCTGCTGCTGTCACTGCGGGACAAAGGAAATACCGTGCTCGTCATCGAGCACAAACCCGAGACCATCTCGATAGCCGACCACGTGGTGGACATGGGGCCGGGGGCGGGAACCCGAGGAGGTCGGATCTGCTTCGAGGGAACGGTCGAGCAGCTGCGCGGCTCCGACACTCTTACCGGACGCTATCTGGCGGACCGGGGCGGATCAAGAACGACCACCGCTCCCCCACGGGAACAATCGAGATTCGCGGCGCCAGCACGAACAATCTTCGCGACATCGACGTCGATATTCCCCTGGGAGTTCTCAGCGTCATCACTGGAATCGCCGGATCCGGCAAGTCGAGCCTCATCCACGGCCACCTCTCCCCCATCGACGGCGTGGTGACGGTCGACCAGGCACCGATCAAAGGCTCCAGGCGCTCGAATGCCGCCACCTACACCGGACTGCTCGACCCTGTTCGCAAAGCCTTTGCCACAGCCAATAAGGACAAGGGTGCGAAACCTGCGCATTTCTCGGCGAACTCAGACGGGGCCTGCCCGGTGTGTGCCGGAACGGGAATCATAGAGACGCAGTTGGGCTTCATGGAGACTGTGGAGTCCCAATGCCAGGCCTGTGAAGGGCGCCGTTTCAAGGACGAGGTGCTCGCCTACCGCCTCGCTGGATGCAGCATCGCCGATGTCCTGGACATGAGCGTCGAGGCGGCGCTGGCCTTCTTCTCTCAGGGTGAGGCTCGTGTCCCCGCGGCCACCAGGATCCTGTCACGACTGACGGATGTGGGGCTCGGTTACCTCCACCTCGGCCAGGCCCTGACCACCTTGTCCGGTGGTGAGCGTCAGCGGCTCAAGCTCGCCGTCCACCTGAGCCAGGAAGGCCGCATCATCGTGCTCGATGAGCCGACCGTCGGACTGCACCCGGCCGACATCGAGGCCATGCTGATGCTCTTGGACCGCCTCGTGGACGGCGGCCGCACCGTCGTCGTCATTGAGCATCACCAGGCCGTGATGGCGCACGCCGACTGGATCATCGACCTCGGCCCTGGAGCGGGCCATGACGGCGGCCGGGTCGTGTTCACCGGAACGCCGGCGCATATGGTGGCGGAGCGAAGCACACTGACGGGGCAGTACCTTGCCCGGTACGTCGAGGAGGGCAACGACCATGCTCCCGAGTGAGGCGCAGGATGATGGACGTGCCGACGCGGCACGTCCCTACCGGATCCGTCCGGCAACGATGGCGGACTCCCCCGCGATCCGCCAAATCCGCAACGCCGCCGTGCGGGAGTCTCTGGCCATCTGGACCAGCATCGAGCAGGACCATGCTGGGGCCGAGGCCTGGCTGGCGCCCATGGTGCAGCGCGGAACCGCTCTCGTCGCCCACGTCAGCGGTGAGCCGCAGGACGTCGTCGGCTTCGCAGTGGCCGGCCCCTGGCACTCCTACGAGGGCTACGCCCGTACCGTTGAGGACTCGATCTACCTCAGCCCGTCGGCTCAAGGGAAAGGGCTGGGAGCCAGGCTCCTCGCCGCCCTCATCGAGGCCTCACGGCGGGCCGGGGACCGTACCATGATCGCCCTGATCGAGGCGGGTAACGCCACCTCGGTGCGCCTGCATGAGCGCTATGGTTTCACCACTGTCGGCACTGTCCCGCAGGCCGGCGAGAAGCATGGTCAGATCCTCGACCTGACCCTCATGAGCCGTTCTCTGCAATGAATTGAGGAGTTCATTTTGTTGTCCACAAAACTTCTCGATAATTTTCAAGATCGGGTGCTGTCATTGTTGGAATAAATTCGGTGATGGCATACTCTGCGACACCATTCACTACGAAAGGATCTTCGGACACGATTTCTGAAACCTCGTCGCGCGTACCGACGGCGATGATGATCCCGCCTGTTCTGGGATCCTTGCGACCGCTGGCCAGGAATCTTCCGTCTTCGTAGTGGCGAGTAAGGTACCGGCGATGATCCTCCAGGTAAGGGTCAACAGCTTCGGCGCCTTGCGTGTACGTGATATCAAGAATAAGAAAGTGTGCCATGATGACATGATATCACTGACTGGCATTCAAGGAGGGATATTACATGAATAAAAATCAGAGTGCTGTTGACGGTAGTCGTTTCTGTCAGGTCAGTGACACTGACTCCATCCAGCTCCAGTCGGAGGAGCCCGCTGTCACTCGGTGGCGGGTCAGTGCCACCGACGAGCTCGTTGCGCACTTGCTGAGCCTTGTCGGCACGCCCCAGGGGCGGCCGGCGATCATCGCTGTCGACGGGAGGGGCGGATCGGGCAAGACCACGCTCACCACGGCGCTGGCCGCAGCCGTCCCCGGCGCGCAAGCCTTTCACCTGGACGACCTCATCTGGAACGAGCCGCTCTATGACTGGGACCAGCTGTACGTCGACACCCTGACTCAGCTGCGTCGGGCCGGCAGCCTCGACCTGGTCCCGGACAAGTGGCGCGAGCACGGACGCGAGGGATCCATCCGGATCCCGGCCGGTTCCCCCGTGGTTTTCGTCGAGGGAACCGGGGCCGGCCTGGCGGCAGTCCGCAGCCTCATTGACGCACACGTGTGGGTCCAGACCAGCGACGACGTCGCTGAAAGCCGCGGCATCAAGCGGGACATCGCCGAGGGAGTCAACGGCGACGCCGAGGAGTCGGTGCGTTTCTGGCACTGGTGGATGGCCGGCGAGCGCCTCTTCTTCGCCAAGGACCGTCCCTGGCGGCGCGCCGACGTCATCGTCTCCGGGGACGCCCCGGCCGGCGTGGAGCCGGGAGAGATCGCCTGGACTCCGGGGCCGCTCCTGGCCCGCTGAGGCGCACAGCCGCCCGCCGCAGACTGTGGGCTCTCAGTCCCCCAGCGCCGTCCCCACCGCGCGAGCGGCCTGGATCCACTCGTGGTTGGCCGGAACGAACTTGGTGCGTCCGGCCACCTCCTTGAGTGGCACCAGCTCCGTGCCGTGACCGCGGTCGGCGACCATGACTCCGAAGTGGCCCTCCGCAATCGCGTTGGCTCCGGCCACGCCCAGGCGCGTGCCCAACAGACGATCCGCTCCGCAGGGCGAGCCGCCGCGCTGGACGTATCCCAGGATGGACACGCGCGCCTCCAGCCCGGTCAGGCTCTCCAACTGCTCGGCCAGGGTGAAGGTGTTGGCGCGGTGAGAGGCCTCCAGACGCTTGACGCCACGCTTGGCCATCGCCTTGCGCTCGGGGCTGGAAGCGTCCTTGACCAGGGCGCGGGCGTGCTCCAGCTCGGCGTGATCCGTCACTGACAGCGCCCCCTCGGCCACGGCCACCACGGAGAAGGACGACCCGTGGGAGCGGCGCCGCTCAATCTTGTCCGCGATCGCGTCCACCGAGTACGGAATCTCCGGCAGCAGAATGACATCCGCCCCACCTGCGATACCGGCGCCCAGGGCCAGCCAGCCGGCTCGGTGCCCCATGATCTCGGTGAGGATGATGCGGTGATGGGAGTGCGCCGTCGAGTGCAGGCGGTCCACGGCCTGGGTGGCGATCTCCAAAGCCGTGGCGAAGCCGAAGGAGGAGTCGGTGTGGACGATGTCGTTGTCGATGGTCTTGGGCAGGTGGATGACGTTCAGGCCAGCATCCATGAGGCGTTTGGCGTTCTTCGCGGTCCCGCCCCCGCCGAGGCAGACCAGGGCGTCGATCCCGTCCTTCTCACAGTTGTCCACGATGGTAGGCACCATGTCCCGGGGCTCGCCGTCCACCATCATCCGATGCACCTTGTCCCGGCTGGTTCCCAACATGGTCCCGCCGGTGGTGAGGATCCCGGACAGGGCGGCGGGGTCGAGCTCAGTGAAGCGGTTCTCGGCCAGGCCGCGCATGCCGTCCCGGAAGCCGACGAGCTCCCAGCCGTGCTGCTGGATCGCCGCCTTTCCGAAACCTCGGATCGCCGCGTTGAGTCCCGGGGCGTCGCCGCCCGCCGTGAGAATGCCGATGCGCTGAACCATGAAGCCAAGTATGCCGGTCCCCGCTGGTCCGCACAGGCTGTAGGCGCCGATTCCGCTGATTCCGGCGATGAGAGGCAGGCTGGTCGCTGATCCGGGTCGACGCCGCCGCGTTAGACGCCAACCGGTATCATCATTACCCTGATCGCGTCGATGCCGGGGAACCCAGTGGGAACCCATCAGAACCGGGACACGACGAAAGACGAGCCACAAGGAGACCACAAGCATGGCAGACCGCGCACTGCGAGGCATGACCATTGGCGCGAAGTCGATGGAGTCGGAGGACGGCGTCGAGTTCGCCGAGCGGATGATCGTCAGCTACGAGTGCCCGATGGCGCACGTCACCAGGATCCCGATGTCCACCGAGGCCGAGGTGCCTCCCACCTGGGAGTGCCCCGAGTGCGGCCAGCTCGCCGCCCGGCGCGGCGAGGACGAGCCCGAGCCCGACGAGCCCAAGAAGACCCCGCGCACCCACTGGGACATGCTCCTGGAGCGCCGCAAGGTCGATGAGCTCGAGGTTCTCCTCAACGAGCGCCTCGAGGCGCTGCGCAGCGGTGAGGTCTACCGCGAGCGGGTCAGCGGCTGAAAGCCGTCAGGAGCGCTTCTGCCGCGATGAGCTCGTCGGACGCTGCTGCTGGTACCCGGCGGCGGCCCGACGGCGCTTGTCGCGGGCAGCGCGCAGCCTGCTCCCGGCGACCTTGGCCGCATCGAGCAGCTGGCCGGAGCGCTTGGCCACACCCCAGCGGGTCACCAGGGACAGCTCCTCGGTGAAGATACCCCCCGAGAGCTTGGACTGCCCGGCCTCCCGCTCCAAGAAGGTGATCGGCATCTCCACGATGCGTCCGCCGATCTCGTCAACCAGCTTGGTCATGTTGACCTGGAATCCGTAGCCGAGGGCCTCGACCTTCCCGAGGTCCATGCGGCGCAGGATCGAGGCGCGGAAGACCCGGAAGCCCGCGGTGGCGTCCTTGACGCGCAGCCCCAGCATGGCGTTGATGTAGAGGTTCCCGGCCTTGGACAGGGCCACGCGCTTGGCGTCCCAGCCCTCGGTGGCGCCGCCGGAGACCCACCGCGAGCCGATGACGAGGTCCGGCTCGTCTGCCATCTCAGCGCGCTGAATGAGCAGGGCCAGGTCCTCGGCGCGGTGGGAGCCGTCGGCATCCATCTCCACGATGAGCTCGTAGCCGGCGGCCAGTGCCCAGGAGAACCCGGCGAGGTAGGCCGGGCCCAGCCCGTTCTTCTCCGAGCGGTGCAGGACATGGATGTGGGAGTCCTCGTCGGCACGGGTGTCGGCGTAGTCGCCGGTGCCGTCGGGGGAACCGTCGTCGACGACGAGAATGTCGGCCTCAGGAGCGTGCTCGCGGACCCGGTCCAGTGCCGTGGGCAGGGACTCGATCTCGTTGTAGGTGGGGATGACGACGAGTGCCTTCACTTCAGTCTCCAAGGTTGGGGTCGTGTGGCGCCGAGGCTAGTGGCGGCGCCCTGAGGTTATCTGAGATCAGCGGCGGCGCCGGCGATCCCCGGCCGCAGCCACTGCCTTCCGCCCTGAGCGCAGCCGGCTCAGGATACCGGCTCCCACTAGTAGGCCTGCACCGGCGAGCAGGATGATGCCGGGGGCGGCACCGAGCCGGTCGGCGACGGTTTGCGAGCTGCGCAGCGGAACGTCGGCCACGAGGCTCGCCTGGGTGTAGGGCCGGGTGACCTGCTTGACCTCACCGCGGGGATTGATGATCGCGGTGTAGCCGACGGTGGAGGCCTGGATGACGCTGCGGCCGTGGACCACCGCCTGGACACGGCCCTGGGCGAGCTGCTGGGCCGCCTCGCCGGAGTCGAGGAAAGAGGCGTTGTTCGTTGGGATGATGATCGCCTGCCCGCCCTGTTCGACGCCGGTGCGCAGGGCGTCGTCGTAGGCGACCTCGAAACAGATGCCCATGGCGAAGGTGACGTCCCGGCCCTGGGTGACGGCCGGAACCGTCAGTGTGCTGGGGCCGGTGCCGGGCAGCATGTCGATGCCGACCCGGTCGACCTGGGTGGTCAGGTGACGTACCAGGGAACGGGAGGGGATGTACTCCGCGAAGGGCACGGGCCGGTGCTTGCGGTAGTAAGGATGAGCCGTCTTGCCCGAGACGTCTCCGGGATTCCAGATGAGGACGTCGTTGTAGCGGATGTCGCCGACAACAGGAACCGCACCCACGAGCACCGGCGCCTGGACCGCCTGGGCGGCCTCATTGACAATGCTCGCCGAGGCCGGGTAGTCGCGAGGGTCCAGGTCCGCAGAGTTCTCCGGCCAGATGACCATGTCGAGGCTGCCGGGGCCCACGTCGGCGGCCAGCTGCTTGGTCGCCTTGGCGTGGTTGCCGGTCACCTCCAGGGCCCGGTTGAAGGCGTCCTCGAAGTCGGTGGCCACATTGCCCTGGACGGCTCCGACCCGGACGGTACCGTTCTCAGCGCGTGTCTCCAGGGGCAGTGTCCGCGGCGCAACGAGCACAGCCGCTGCGATTGCTGCGCAGGCGAGGACCGGCATCGCGCGGCGCTCGTAGACGGATCGAGCTGCATGGGCGAGGCATGCGGCCGCCAGTGCCACCAGCAGCCCCACCCCGGCGCTGCCGACATAGGCCGCCGCCGGCAGGACAGGGGCATCCGCCGTGGCGAAGGCCAGGCGTCCGAAGGGGAAACCGCCCAGCGGCCACACCGAGCGCAGCTCCTCCATCCCGGACCACAGCAGGGCGAAGAAGAGCACGTCGGCCGCGCCGGCCGGCACACGCCGCGCGAGCCGCCCTCGTCGGGCGGCTCCCTGCAGCAGCGGGAGACGGCTCACCAGGGACCAGGCCCCGCCGAGTGCGGCCAGGTAGAGGGACTCGAAGAGCGTCAGCGCGATCCAGCCGATCGGGTTGCCCATGCCCACCATCGTGAAGTGCAGCAGAGGAGTGAACAGGCCGAAGCCGTAGAGCAGTCCCAGACCGGTGCCCGCCCAGAAGCGGCGGCCGCGGATCAGGAGCATGAAGGCCCCGACCCCGATGAGGGCTGACCACCACAGGTTCACCGGGGGGAAGGCGGCGTAGGTGGCCAGCCCCGCCAGCAGCGCCACCACCGCCGGGGCTGATCGACGAAGCCAGCCGGGGGAACGAGAGAGCATCCGGGAGGGCAACCGAGAGGGCACTGTCACGCGGTGAAGCATACGGGTACGTTGATAGTTAACCTTTGTGACGGCGGGCCAGAGCGTGATGCACGGGCCGCCAGGCCAGGGCCAGCAGGGTGCCGATGACGGCTCCGATGAGGCAGGACATGGCTGTTCCGGTGATCCAGGACAGGACTGGGTTGTGGGTGAGTTCCTCGGCCCACTCGATGGCGTGGTGCAGCGGGTGGAATCCGACCTTGGCGAGGTTGGCCGCCAGGATGTGGCCGCCCACCCACAGCATCGCCACGGTCCCGATGATCCCGATGCCGCGGAAGAGGGCCGGCGCAGACGTCACGATCGCGCGGCCCATCGAGCGGATGGCGCCGGTGCGGCCCTGTCCGGCCAGGTGCGCGCCGGCGTCGTCGAGCTTGATGAGAGCCGCCACCAGGCCGTAGACGGCGAAGGTGATGAGCAGGGCGATGAGGACCAGCACGATGATGCGCCGCATGGAGGACTCCCCCTCCACCTCGGCCAGGGCCAGCAGCATGATCTCAGTGGATAGGACGAAGTCCGTGGTGATGGCCTGACGGACGATCTGGGCCTCGTCGATCGGACCGGACTCCTCCTCGACGTGAGCAGCGCCGCCGAAGCGCTCCAGGATCTTCTCCCCGCCCTCGAAGCACAGGTAGGCGCCACCGATGACGAGCGCCACCGGCAGGAGCCATGGCGCCACGGCCGTCAGCAGCAGGCCGATCGGCAGGATGATGAGGAGCTTGTTGCGCAGCGAGCCCAGCGTGATCTTCTTGATGATCGGCAGCTCCCGGTCCGGGGTGATGCCGGTGACGTACTGGGGGGTGGTGGCGACATCGTCGACGGCGGCAGCCGAGACCTTCGCCGAGGTCTTGACAGCCATGGAGGCCGTGTCGTCAACGGTGGACAGCGTCAGTCTGGCGAGCGTGGCGATGTCGTCGAGAAGGGCGAAGAAGCCTGACATAGGGGCATGAGTCCTGTCGTCCGGAGTATCGGCTGGAACGAGAGTACTAGCCGCCGCGTCACACGGCCGACCAGCTCACCACTCCCCTATTGAGATCCAGGGAGGCCTCGGCGGCGCGCATCGACAGGTCGGTGACCGCCCTGGCCTGCTCGGGGGTGGCATCCGGTGGCGGTGAGAGGCTCGCGATCTGCCCGACGACGTCAAGCAGCTGCTTGCACCAGCGCACGAAGTCCCCGGCCGTCAGCTCCGTGGCGTCCAGGATGTCCGCCAGCTGCGCGCCGTCGCACCAGGCCTGGACGGCCCCTGCCAGTGCCGGCTCCGCGCCCGAGGAGGCCTCGATGCGGGCCAAGGACTCCAGGTCGTGGATTCGGTGTGAGACCCCCAGCTGTGCGCGCAGGCACTGGCCGAGCCTGGAGCCGGGCGTCACGGGCAGCCCGATCGACTGTGCGCTCAGTCGCGGCTCGTAGACGCAGGCGCTCAGTGCCCCGGCCAGCTCCGCGGCGCTGAGGTCCTCGAAGACTCCCGTGCGCAGGCACTCGGCGATGAGCAGGTCCCGTTCGGCGTAGATCCGGGCCAGGACCTTGCCGGCACCGGTGACCCGCAGCTCGCGCTCCGGGTGGCCCCGGTCCACAGGGTGCAGATAGCCCAGTTCGAGCAGGACCTCGCAGACGGCGTCGAAGAGGCGGGCGATGGTGCCGGTGCGGGTCTCGATACGCCGTTGAAGGCGCTCGGCCTCGGCCTTGGCCCTGGACCACTTGCGGCCCACCCGGGCGTGCTCCTCCCGGTCGGGGCAGCCATGGCAGGGGTGGGAGCGCATCTCGTGGCGCAGTCGCTCGAGGTTCTCGATCGCGCTGTCTCGGCGGGCCTGGGCGCGGCTGGAGCGAGTGCGTGTGCGCTTGCCGCTCCCTTCCAGGTCCCCGGCACGCAGTGCGTCGACCAGACGCTGAACGAGCCGGTCCCGGTCCCGGGGCCGGTGCGGGTCCACCGAGTCCGCCACCCGCAGCGCGCCCACGCGCATCACCCCGTCCGGTGCCGTGTCCGGGGTCAGGGCGACGACTCGCGCATCCTCCCCCAGCACCGTGATGGTGGGGGTCCCGGTCCGGTCGGCACCGACTTGAAGGACGATGCCGTGGCGGCGGCGTCGCCCCTTGCGGAAGACGATGACGTCACCGCGTCCCAGTGAGCTCATGGTCCGTCCCGTCTCGCTGCGGCGCGCCGCGGACTTGTCCCGCGACAGGTCCGCCTCGGCGTCGGCAATGGCCTGGCGCAGGGAGGCGTACTCGCGGAAGTCACCCAGACGGCACGTCATGTCCTTCTCCAGGCCCTCCAGGCTGCGGCGCTTGCGGCGAGCCTGAGCAGCCAGCTCCACGACCCCACGGTCGGCCTGGAACTGGGCGAAGGACTGCTCGAGCACCTCGCGCGCCCGCATCCGCGGCATGCGCTCAAGCAGGTTGACGGCCATGTTGTAGGTCGGACGGAAGGCGGAGACTAGCGGGTAGGTGCGCCGGGAGGCCAGCGAGGAGACCGTGGCCGGCTCGACGTCGTCGGCCGCCAGCACGACGGCGTGGCCCTCCACGTCGATGCCGCGGCGCCCGGCCCGCCCCGTCAGCTGGGTGTACTCCCCTGGGCTGAGGGTGACGTGGGCCGAGCCGTTCCACTTGCGCAGCGACTCCAGGACCACGGTGCGGGCGGGCATGTTGATGCCCAGCGCCAGGGTCTCGGTGGCGTAGACGACCTTGACCAGGCCCGCGCTGAAGAGCTCCTCCACCGTCTCCTTGAACACCGGCAGCAGCCCCGCGTGGTGGGCCGCGACGCCGCGCTCCAAGGCGTGGGCCCAGAAGTGGAAGCCGAGGACCCCCAGGTCGCCGGAGGGGATGTCGGCCGTGCGCCGCTCGATGAACTCCCGGATTCGGGCCGCCTCGGCCTCGGTGGTCAGGTCCACCCCGGCGCTGACCACCTGGTGGACGGCCTGCTCGCAGCCCGCTCGAGAGAAGACGAAGACGATCGCGGGCAGCAGGCGCGCCCCCTCCAGGGCCGTGACGACCTGCAGTCGGGAGGGCGGCTTCAACCTGGCCGTGCGGGCCCCTCCTTCGCCACGGCGAGGCGCCCGTCCGCCTCGGGCGGAGCGCTTCCAGGGCTGCGGCCCTCGGGCCGAATCGCCGCCGCGGCCGCGGTAGCCATTCTTGGAGCCACCTCCGGAGGCGGCGGCACGCCGAGCCTGCTTGACCGCCTTGAGCAGTTCGGGGTTGAGCGGGGGCTGTCCCGTCCGCTCCGCCTGCTGCTCCAGCTCGGGCTGCTCGGACTGGTCGAGCTGGTCGGACTGCTCAGCCGTATCCGCGGGGTGGGAGTACAACGGCAACAGCCGGCGACCGACCATCATGTGCTGAGTCAGCGGGACGGGGCGCTCCTCGGAGACGACGACGGTGGTCCTGCCGCGCACCTGGCCGAGCCAGTCGCCGAACTCCTCGGCGTTGGAGACCGTGGCAGACAGGGAGATCACCTGGACCTCGGTGGGCAGATGGATGATGACCTCCTCCCACACCGGCCCGCGGAAGCGGTCGGCCAGGTAGTGGACCTCGTCCATGACGACGAAGCCCAGCCGGTCCAGGTCACGCGAGCCCGAGTAGAGCATGTTGCGCAACACCTCGGTGGTCATGACCACCACGTCCGCGTGAGGGTTGACGGAGGTGTCACCGGTCAGCAGCCCCACCCGCTCCTGACCGTGCCGGGCCACGAGGTCCAGATACTTCTGGTTGCTCAGCGCCTTGATGGGTGTGGTGTAAAAGGTCTTGAGCCCCCGGACCAGGCCCAGGTGCACGGCGAACTCCCCCACCACCGTCTTGCCGGCACCCGTCGGGGCGGCGACCAGGACGCCGTCTCCCCTCTCGACGGCTCCGCAGGCCTCCTCCTGGAAGGGATCGAGGGGGAAGTCGTAGCCCTGGGCGAAGCGGGCGAGCTCACTGCTGGAGGCGGCCTGACGACGTCGAGATGCGGCATAGCGCTCGGCTGGTGAGCTCATGGCAACACCCTACGGGCCCGATCAGCCCGGAGCCGGTAGGAGCAGCCGGACGGCGTCGGGGACGGCCTCAAGGCGCAGGGGCAGCTCGGCCAGGGGCTCGCCGTCGGCGAAGGGGTGAGGAGGCGGGCGCAGGCCCCGATCACGGCCGGTTCGCTCAGTGAGCGCCTCAATGGTGACGGTGCGGCTGCGCTCGACGTGGACGGCCGGGTCGGTCAGGTGCGTGCCGCGGAAGAGCCGGCGGAAGAGGACGAGCAGGTGGGTGCGGCCCACGGGATCCAGGCGCAGCACCTCCAGCAGGCCATCGGTGGGGTCGGCCTGGGGCGCCAGGTCCATGCCGCCGCCGACGTAACGGGTATTGGCCACCGCCAGCAGGAGCGCCGGCCCCTCCCAGGTGCCCTCGTCGGTGGTGACCCGGTAACCGTAAGGCGCCAGCGTCGCGAGCTCGGCGGTGAAGGCGCGCACGTAACGTCCTTCGCCGGCCGGCCAGGAGAGGGTGTTGGCGCGGGCGTTGACGGCGGCGTCCACCCCGGCACTGACCACGGCCAGGGACCAGCGACGCTGCGGGGCGAGCAGAGTGCCGTCGGGGCGTGAGGCGTAGATCGCGTCCACCGCCGTGATGGCGCCCTTCCCGGAAAGCGCCTGGTTGATGAGGCGGGCGGAGGCCTCCGCGTCCCGGCTGGGCAGACCGAAGTGCCGGGCGATGTCGTTACCGGTGCCGGTGGCCACGATGCCCAGGGGCACACCCGTCGTAGCGACGATATCCACCCCCAGGTGGACCATGCCGTCCCCGCCGACGACCACCAGTGCCTCAACATTCCGATGCGGCTCGTCCCCCAGGAGGGCCCGTCCTGCGTCACGCGCCTGCTCGTAGGAGCTGCCACGCACGTGGAGGACCTCGTGACCGGCCTCGGTGAGGATCCGGCGGGCGACGTCGTCGGCGGCCGCATGACGTCCTCGTCCCGAAGAGGGGTTGGACAGCAGAGCGATACGCATCGAAGGAAAAGGTGGGACAAGTCAGGCAGGGACGGGGTGAAGCACCCGGCTACTCGGCCAGGGCGGCCTCGAGCTCGGCGTCGAGCTCAGCGCGCTTCTTCTCCACCCGTTTGTCATGCCTGATGGAGATGAAGCAGGCCAGGAAGTACAGGCCGGCAATGGGAACGGACATGAAGACCATCGACCATGGATCAGGCAGCGGGTTGGCAATGGCCATAAAGGTGACGATGCCCATGATGGCCCAGCGCCAGCCCTTGAGCATGGTCTTTCCCTGCATGAGCCCGAGCATGTTGAGGGCGACGAGGAGCTCGGGCAGGAGGAAGGCGATCCCGAAGACGAGGACCAGCCTCATGACGAAGGACAGGTAGAGATTCGCCCCGATCACTCCGGCAGTGGGGCCGTCAGGGATGAAGCTGGTGAGGATGGAGACCGCGTGCGGCATCACCCAGATCCCCAGGCCGGCGCCGGCGAGGAAGAGGAACAGGCCGGCCGTGCCGTAGGCCCAGGTGTATGCCTTCTCCTTGCGGGTCATGCCCGGTCCCACGAAGGCCCAGAACTCGTACATCCACAGCGGGGAGGAGAACAGGATGCCCAGCCAGATCGACACCTCGAGCTTCATGTCGAAGGAGGCCAGGATCGTGTCGAAGTTGAGAGTGAGGTGCGCGCCCTTGGCATTGGCCTGCTCGATGGGGCGGGTGATGAGGGCGAAGGCCCGCTCGTAGACCAGGTAACCGACGACCGTCATCACCATGACGCCCGCGGCGGAGACGAAGAGACGCTGGCGCAGCTCGCGCAGGTGGTCCCCGATGGACATGCGCGCCTCGGGGTTGTCCTTGCGCCTCGATCGCTTGATCTGAGGGAGCTTGGGCACCGCGGCCTCCTTCATCTGCAGGTCACCGGCTCTGGCCGGATGACATCACTTCTGGGATGAGCCCTCGGCGCTCTGAGCGGTCTGGCCGGACTGGGTGGGCTCGGTGTAGTAGGTGCCCTCCTGCGGCTGCTGAATCTGAGCCTGGGGGTCCTTGGAGTCGTCGTCGCGCAGCTCCTTGACCTCCTTCTTGAAGACCTTCATGGACTGGCCCACGCTGCGGGCGATGTCAGGCAGCTTCCTGTAGCCGAACAGCAGGATGACGACGATGAGCAGGAAGATGATGTGCGACGGCTTAAAGAGGTTCACGGCGCTGCTCCTTGTGGTAGGCGCTATCGATACGGGCTGAGTGTAGCCTCCCGGGAGGGCGCCTCAGAACGAGGGTCCTGATGGTTCTCCCCAAGGCGGACGGGTCAGGACTTAGCAGTTGTATGAGGTCAGAGCCTGTTTGGCTGCTGCTGCCGCCTCTTGGGCGAGGTCCTGGGGCTCCACCGCCACGAGATGGCGCCCCGCTGAGAGGACCAGGCCGATGAGCCAGGCGCGGTCGCGTCCCTCGACGACCACCTGAAGGTTGCCGTCTGCGGTCTCCTCCTGGGAGAGGCACGGGATCTGCTCGGCGAGCCAGCGGCCCGTCGGTTGGAGAACCAGCGTGGCACGAGGTCTGTTCCCCGCGCAGTGATCGGCCTTGGGCTGGTTCCTTCTGCGTGAGGCGCGGTGCCGCACGGACGGGGTGTCGAGCGCCTCTGCCGCGGTGATCCGGTCCAGGCGGAAGCTGCGCTCGGCCTGGGCACTGAGGCACCAGCCCACCAGCGTCATATGTGATCCATCACTTTCCAGCGTGATGGGATCGACGTCTCGCTCCGAAGGGGTGTCGGTGGCGGAGACATAGACCAGGTGGAGGCGGCGTCCGTCGCGCAGGGCGGAGCGCACAACGGCCAGGATCCGGGACGCATGGCTGGAGCGTCTGGCGTGTGCGGGCCCTGGGCCGGTGGTGGTGACGGTTCCCGGATCGGCGCGCGCGTTGGAGTCCTCGGTGGAGGCGCTAGAGCTGAGTAGGGCGGTCACCGCCTGCTGGGTGGAGGCGATGACGGGTGCGGAGGCGTCGTCGTCGGCCAGGAGGTCGGCGAGCACCCTGAGTGCCATGAGCAGAGAGATCGCCTCCTGCCGGGTGAGGCGAACCGGGCGGTCCAGCCCCAGCGGTTCGGACAGGCGCAGGCGCCCGGCCTCGAAGTCCGCGGCGTCGAAGTCCACGAGGTCCCCGTGCATGCCGCCGGGCAAGCCGGAGACCCACAGCGTGTTGACGTCGCGCTCAATGACGGCCCGGGTGACGCCGAAGTGCTTGGCGGCCTCCGCGACGGTCACGCCGGGGTGCTCCGCAACCCAGGCTGGCAGCGCCAGCAGTCGCGTGAGCTGGTCGGAGGCGGATACGCGAGCCATCCTCACTCCCCCTCCGGTGCCGCGAGCCCAGCCGCGCCTTGCAGGTGGGACAGGACCGCCTGGCGCAAGGAGTCAGGGACGAGAACGACAACTGCATCGCCAAGAGCGGCCACGGTCCCGGCGAAGGAGAAGGGATCCTCGTACTCGACAGCGATGAGATCACGGCCTTCCAGGTGCGCGGGCAGAGCAGGCAGTTCTGCCTGCAGGGCCTGAACCGGATCGAGGTGAGCTCCGGCCAGACGCAGTCCCAGAGCCCGCCCCGGCAGGGCGGCGAGCAGTGCACGCCAGCGGCTGGGCGCCTTGGCGGGAAGCCGGGTGAAGGCTCCGGGGCTCCCATGGACGGTGACTGAGCCGGTGATGCGAGCCAGCCGGAAGGTCAGCAGCCTGACGGCGGTTCCTTCCGCTTCCTCCGGTTGTCTGCTGGCGTCTGGGCTGTGGGCACCTGCCGGCTCGACGGCGTCGAGGTACCAGGCGCCCTCGGCCAGGCGCAGGTGGTGCGGCTCGACAGTGCGGGCCCGGGTGCTGCCCGAGCGGGCCGAGACGTAGTCGAAGGTGACCAGGCGGCGCTCGTCGACCGCGGTGATGAGCTCCTCGGGGATCTCCTCACCGGACAGGTCCGCAGTGAGGACCGGCAGGCTGGCGGAGCCGCTTCCGGTCGGTCCCTCGCTGACGGCGCGCAGCTTGGTCAGGGCCCGCCGGGCCGTGGCGGGAAGATCGCCGTCGCGCCAGGCGGATGCAGCCAGGCCCAGGCAGGCGGCCTGCTCGGCGCTCAGGTGCAGCGGGGGAAGGATGTAGTCCTCCTCGATGATCCGGTACCGGGGCTCCTCGGGGCGTCCGGTGGTGGTCACCTCGATACCGAGCTCGCGCAGCGTGTCCTTGTCCCGCTCGAACTTGCGGCGAGCCGAGAGCGGATTCGTGGAGGGGTCCGCCAAGCCGTATCCCGGCACACTGGCCACGAGCTCCTCGGCACTGAGACCAGTGGTGGTGTTGCGCAAGGTGAGCAGAAGGCTCACCAGACGCTCCTCGGTGCTACGGGTCGGCTGGCTCACGGTGCCCCAGCGTAGGAGAATCCGGTGGCCTGCGGCTGGTGACGCGCGCGCCCGGATAGTCTGCCGCCATGATGTGGCGCGACGGCGTAGTGACCGGGACCAGGACGGCATGGGGACCCGCGGGGCGATCCTGCGCCGAGCTGGACGTGGAGATCGTCGGGGCTCCCAGTGGTGCGAATGCCCTGCTGCCCGGCCAGCGGATCCGCGCGGTCGCCTACGAGGCCCTCACCGGGCTGCCCGGCGCCGCCGAGCGGGTGAGGCTGGAGGTCTCAGCCCTCGACCGCGCCCTGGGCACGGGCGGGCACGCCATGGTCAGTTCTCGCCTGGACGTCCTTCCGCCTGACCCGCCGCGCGAGGGGCATCTGGTCAAGGCCCGCTACATGCCGGACCAGGTCATGGTCACCGGCGTTGACGAGCAGGGCACAGCCCACCACGGTCTGCTGTGCCAGCCGATCGGCAGCCTGGACCTGGAGGGGATGCCGGTGGTGGTGGCCGACCTGCACTCGAGCCTGCCGGCGGTGCTCGCCGGGCTGCGCTCCCCTGACGGCCAGGAGCAGCCGCGCGTCGCCTACATCATGACCGACGGCGGGGCCCTGCCCCTGGCCTACTCACGTGTTGTTGCCACCCTGAGCCGGGCCGGGTGGCTGGCCGGGACCATCACGGCCGGCCAGGCCTGGGGCGGCGACATCGAGGCAGTCAGCGTCCACAACGCGCTCCTGGCGGCCCGGCACGTCCTGCGCGCCGACGCCGCCGTCGTCATCCAGGGGCCCGGGAACCTGGGCACCGAGACGCCCTGGGGCTTCTCCGGAGTGGCCTGCGGGGACGCGATCAACGCCATCGCCACGCTGGGCGGACACCCGGTGGCCTGCCTGCGTGTCTCCGACGCCGATCCCCGTGCCCGCCACAGGGGCGTGTCCCACCACTCGATGACGGCTTACGGGCGAGTCGCGCTGGCGGGGGCCGACGTCGTCGTCCCCGGCCTGGAGGGGCCGCTGGGGGTGCAGGTGCGTCGGGAGGCCGAGGCTCTGTGCGCGCCCCGGCCGGGCGCCGGGCAGCACCGACTCGTCGAGGTTCCCGCCGACGGGCTCCTGGAGCTGCTGCGGGCTGCAGAGGCGCAGACCGGGGTCAGGCTGTCCACCATGCGACGAGGTTTGGATGAGGACGCAGCCGCCTTCATCGCCGCAGCGGCGGCGGGTCGCCACGCGCGCCATATCCTTGACGAAGGAACGGCACATGGCTGATCGAGACGGCCGACTGGAGGCCGCAGCCCGCGGCGCAGCGCTGCCGACGACAGCGAGTCTGTCAGCGGCCTACGACTGGCAGGCCCGTCACCGCATGGTGCCGGGGCGAAGAGGCCGCTGGGCACACTACTCGATCCCGGTCGTGGATCTCGCCCTGGGGGCCGTCTTCCTCGCCTTCGCACTGGAGTCGGTCACCTTCATCCTGCGCTTCGGCGGCTATGCCATCTATGTTTCGGACTTCGCCCTGTGTCTGGCGTTGGCGCTGACGCAGTTCGGACGGTTGCGTCTCCTGCGTGTCTCCTTCATCGCGACCTACGCCCTGCTGGCGGCCTACGCGATCCTCGTGGTCCTCTCCCCCGTCAACCTCGGCCTCAACCCGATCATCGCCACGGCCATCACTAGTCTCTACACCGTCACCCGCTGGGAGCCCGACCGGCGCTGGGGCACGGCGGCACTCCTGCTGGCTCTGGCCGGCGCCCTGGTCAACCCCGTTACCCTCGCCTCCTATACCCCGCCCTACGAATCAGACGCCGACCCGACGACAGGCTCCGGCTGGGACGGAACCATCCTCCTGGTCAGAGCACTCTCCAGCCTGGTCTTCGTCGGTGCCGTGGTACTCACCTACCTGCTGGCCTCCTCCCGGCGCCGAATCGCCGAGAACCAGGCCCTCGACGTCGGCATCGCCGCGGCCCAGGCGGTTGCGGCCGAGCGCCTGAGCCTGGCCCGAGAGCTCCACGACCTGGTGGGCCACAGCCTCACCACGATCAAGGTGCAGGCCGCCACCGGCCTGGCCCTGGGAGGCGAGGAACGGCTGCGCAGCACGCTGACCACGGTGCGTGACACGGCCGATGCCTCCCTGGCCTCCGTACGCCAGCTCGTCTCCGTGCTGCGCTCCGACGCCGGCGAGATCACTCCCCTGGCGGACCTGCGGACCATCCCCGCCCTCATCGAGACCACTCGCAGCTCGGGGAGCCGGATCAGCGCCGTGCTTCCCGAACCGGAGGTCCTGGAGCGGTGCAACTCGGCGTGGTCTGCGATACAACGCCTCACCCTCGTGCGTCTGGTAGGAGAGACCCTCACCAACGCCGTCAGGCACGGAACCGGCCAGATCGAGCTGAGCCTGACACTGTCGCAGGACTCCTGCCACCTTCACGTCGCCAACCCGGTGCCGGACGTCGCAGAGCACTCCCCCTTCGGTGGCAGCGGACTCGTCGGCCTCGAGGAGCGGCTCAGGCTCGTGGGCGGAACCATGACCCACGGCGTCCACAACAACGGGGACCACAGCTTCTTCACCATTGACGTCGACTTCCCGGTGGCGCCGCTCGACCTGCCCGCGAGCGCCATGACGGCCGGCGAGACTGAATCAGGAGACTGCAGATGACGACCAGGACAACCGGTGTTATCAGGGTGGCTGTTGTCGACGATCAGCCGCTGCTGGTCAGTGCCTTCAGTGCTCTCGTGGCCGCACAGCCCGACATGGAGGTGGTTCTGGAGGCCGTCAACGGGCGTCAGGCCGTCGAGGGTTTGACCGCTCGAGCCACCGGTCCCCACGGAGGGGCCGACCTTGTGCTCATGGATCTGCGGATGCCGGTCCTGGACGGGATCAGTGCCATTCGCGAGCTGCGTGTGACACCTGCTACCGCCGCCTTGCGGGTCCTGGTCCTGACCACCTTCGATGATGAGGACCTCGTCCTGGCGGCCCTGGGTGCCGGCGCCCACGGCTTCCTCCTCAAGGACGCTGAGCCGACGACGCTGCTGGAGGCGATCCGCGTCGTCGCCGGCGGAGGGTCCTGGCTGGATCCGGCCGTCACCGGAACCGTTCTGGCGCACCTTGATGCAGGTACCGGTCCTGGTGCCCCGCCGTCGTCGGCCTCCCCGCCGGCCTCCCCGTCGGCACCGACCGATGGGGCCGTGCCCGTTGTGGGGGCGCCGTCGGGTCCCTACGAGGCGCTCACCGGTCGGGAGGACGCTGTACTCGCGTTGGTGTGCCAGGGGCTGAGTAACGCCAGTATCGGTGAGCGGCTCCATGTGGCTGAGTCGACGGTCAAGTCCCATGTCAAGACGATCCTGGGTAAGACGGGCTGCCACAACCGGGTCGAGCTCGTCATTTACGCCCTGACTACGGGGCTCGTCCAGCCGCGGTAGCTCTCCTCCCCAGGGAGGAGACGGGAGTGTGGGAGCGGATGCGGACTGTATCCCTGGTGGGGATCCGGTGAGGTACTGGTGCGCAGGAGCATGGGGCCATGACAGCCACCGCAACAGCATCACTTCCCTCCTCTCCCACCCACGGCGCCGGTCACACCCCCGGGCTGAGACTGACGGGGGTCTCGAAGTCCTTCGGCCGCCAGAAGGTCCTTGCCGATCTGGACCTGTCGGCCTATTCCGGCCGTGTCTACGGGCTGCTCGGCCTCAACGGGGCGGGCAAGTCGACCGCCTTCAACATCGCCCTGGGGCTGCTCACACCCGACGCCGGGCGTGTGGAGATTCAGGGGGCTCCGTTCTCCCGTCGCAGCCTGGCACGGGTGGGTGCCTCCATTAACGGCCCCGCCCTTTTTCCCCAGCTGTCCGCGCGACGCAACCTGCTCGTCCACTGCCGTCTGACCGGTACCTCGCCGCAGGCCATCGCCCCGCTCCTGGAGCGTGTCGGGCTGGCTGGAGTCGGCAGAAAGCGTGCCGGCTCCTTCTCCACCGGCATGAAGGTGCGCCTGTCCCTGGCCATGGCGCTTCTGACCGACCCGGAGGTCCTCATCCTTGATGAGCCTCAGAACGGGCTGGATCCCCAGGGCATTATCGAGCTGCGCGATCTCGTGCGGAACCTGGCCGACGAGGGACGCACCGTCGTCGTCTCCAGCCACCAGCTCGGGGAGATCGCCCGCATGAGTGACGATATCGGGGTCCTGGCGACCGGGCGCCTCGTCTACGAGGGGCCGCTGGCCGACTTCGCCGACGCCGACGACGAACGGGCCATGGAGGCGGCATTCCTGGCGGCAGTCACCGGAAGCGGTCGCCCTGCCCGGACGGAGGTGCGCGCATGAGTTCCGTTGTGCAGCCGCAGACCCGGATGAAGGCACAGAGGACGGCAAAGGTGAGAGTAGGCCTGTGGGACCTGGTGCGCGCCGAGCTCACCCGCAGTCGGCGCACCTTCACCTGGGGCGTGATCGGGGCGACTCTCATCTTCACCGTTCACACCATCATCCTGGCGAACGCCTCAATCTCCTCAGGAGTGGTCACGGAGCTCCAGTGGAACGGCAATGCCCTGGCGTGGATGCACATGTATGCCGGGGGCTTCGCGGTGCCTCTGGGGCTGCTGACCGGGGCGATGGCCCAGTGGCGTGAGCAGCGGTGGCGTCAGGGTGGGACGGCATGGCGCGCCGTCGCGCCGCGCCGGGTGGCGGGTGCCCGCCTCGTGGTCCTGAGCCTGTCCGCGCTGGCCTGCCAGGTGGCGCTGGTCGCCCCGGTGGTGGGGCACGCCCTCATCGTCGGCAACGGCTGGGGTCCTTGGGACCGGTACCTGCTGTTCGCCACCTACATGTGGATCGTCGTCACCGGCGCCTGCGCCTGGGGCATGGCAGCCTTCCACGTGCTGCGAGTTGTTTCCGTAGGGGTCGCCCCTGTCCTCGGCTTCGTCTGGTCCGTGGCGGGCGTGGTCCAGGCCGAGCGGAGCAACTGGTGGATGCTCCCGTGGGCCTGGACGGCGAGGGTCCCGTTGCCCCTGCTGGGCGTTCACGGCAGCAGCGTGCTGCTCGAGGCGGACTCACCGGTGTGGGGCTACCCGCTCCTGCCCGGGTTCCTGCTGACGATCGGCCTGACCCTGGTCGGCGTCGGACTGGCCGTACTCTGCGGGGCTTCCGGCGGTGCCGGGTCCTCGGCGTCGTCGGTTTCCCGGCTCAGCAGGCTGCTTCCCGGCGGAAGGGATGCCGCTGACGATCAGTCGGAGACCGTCTCGGAACAGGCCCCGGTGGAGGTTACGATGTCGCTGCCCCGAGGCATCCCGATTCGCCCAGCCACGCCCACCACCCGTATGGCCCGTGTTCCCGGGCCGCGCAGTGCCGTCCTGGCGATGGCCGGCGTTCTGCCCTGGATCGTGTGGGCGGTCCTGGCGGTCCTGCTGCTCGCCTTCCTGGGAGTCCTCCACACCGTGTATCCACCCGGGTACGGGCAGAGCTTCCTCGAGCTCATGGGAGTGCCGGTTGCCGCGGCCCTCGTCGGCATCACGGTGTGGGGACGTCTCCAACCTGCCTGGCGTGCGCTCATCACCCGCCGAGGTGCCGGGGCCATCCTGACCTCAGCTGCGGTCCTGAGTGGGTTGTTCCTCATCCCGGTGCTGGGTGCCTCCTGGGGCATGACAGTCCTGGGCGACACATTGACCCGCACCGACCCGACCCTGCCGGCGGTGACCGGCCCGGTCTACGGGTTCATGGTGATGCCGGCCGTTGCCTTCATGATCGCGGCCGTCAGCCTGGCGGTGGCTCTGAGCACCCGGATCGTCGTGGCGATCGTCCTCAATATCATCCTGGTCATCATGGGGCTGCTCATCGGCGGTAACGAGGTCTTGGCGGCCACCTGGCTGTGGCGGCTGGCCCCCTGGGGCTGGATGAGTATCGCTCACCAGTTCCCCGAGCGTTGGCTGACGATCGTCGTCCTCAGCTTGCTTATCGGATCGGTGGCGATGGGGACAGCGGTACTAGGTGCCCGGCGTGCCGCCATCCGGGACTGAGTGGGGGTGTTGTCGGTGCGCCGTGCTCCCTCGGTGTCATGTTTGGCGACTTTTAGGCCGTCCATCGGCTGGAGTCCCCGGGGCTGTAGGGCTCTGACCTGCGCATATGCACCGGGGCGTGATGTCCATGAGTCTGGCTCGTCCCTAAAAGTCGCCGTTTGTGACACCGTTCGCCGGTCGAGCTGGTGGTCTGAGGTGCGGCCGCGTGTGCTGGGTGTTGGGGGTTATTAGTGGCCTTGGGCTTCTTCTGCGTCGTCGGTGAGGTAGGTGATGACGCGGACCAGGTCGTAGGGGGTGGAGGTCTCGGTGGTGGTGATGGTGCCCTCGATGGGCCGCCACTGGCTCTCGCCGGCGGGGCGGAACCTCGTGGTCCAGGTCGTGGTCAGAGTCGTGGTCACCCCGGTGGCGGTGTGCTGGTAGTGGTGAGTCACCGTCTGGTGGGGGTAGGGGGCTCCGGGGTCGGTGGTGGTTGTCGTGGTGCCGTCTCCCCAGCCCCAGGTGTAGGAGACGGGGGTGAACTCCACCTCGATGGAGGTGCCCAGGATGGTGGTGGTCTGGTAGCGCACGGCGGGGTTGGTGTAGACGATGAAGGCCTTGGAGATGATGACCTTGGGACCCGGGGGCTGACGCGTGATGCCCGAGCCGGAGGCGATCAGCGTGGCGGCCTGGCGGGGGGTGATCGTGACCGCACGGCCACCACCGCCAGTGTTGGTGGGTTGGTCGGGCTGGCCGGGGCGGT